>JADNEJ010000554.1 GCA_016292295.1 Candidatus Thiodictyon intracellulare | reverse complement strand
CTGATAGCGCCGAAAATGGTCGCGCACGGTGTTGGAGTCGATCAGCAGGACTTCGATGACCTGCTCTACCGGCCAGCCACCCGCCAGCGACACGACCGCCTTGATACGGTCGGCTTCGCGCTGGTCGCGCGTATGCCGGTGGGCGGCACACAGCTCGGCGAGTTATTCGGTGAAGATGGTATAGTCAAGCATAGGGATGATGGTATATCGACGTCGGCCAGTTACGCTAGGGTCATTAGCGAAAATCTCAGATGAGACGTGTATACTGACTTAGGACGCTATCGATCTCCAGCATGGCGGCCGTGCCGCTGGCGTTGTCGTCCGCACCGGGGGCGCTGTTCTGCGCGTCGTTGGAGTAGGAGTCGAAGTGGGCATCGATGATGAAGATCTGGTTGGGGGTGACCAGGCCGGACAGGGTCGCCTCGACGTTATAGCGCGGGCCTCATTGGTAGAAGACGTCCTGGCGCACCATCAGTTCGAAGGCGCTCAGTGTGTCCGTGAGGTAGGTGGTGCCGGCGGCGTTACCCGGGTTGCTGACGAAGCAGGTGCCGCAGCCCTGGAGCCTCGTGATATAGGACTCGTAATCGGACTGAGAGAGTTGCCCCACCAGACTGGCCATCGGACTGGCCGCGAGCCACCCGCCGAACAAGACAAGGCCGAGGGCAAGAGGCAAGCAAATAATTTAGTTGCGCATGGTAGACTCCAGATGGTCGGTAGGACGCTCGGTAGTGCCGATGCAGGGTTGCGGGTTACGATGGCCGCCGGGGGTCATCGTGCCAGTGATCGTCGATAAATAACGTATAGCTGCCTCCGATCGAACCAAGGCCCTGGTTGATCCTGCCCCCCGCCGTCGGTGCGCCGCCAACGCCAACCCGGCCAGTAGCAAGAGCGGCACCAGCGGCTCCGGTACGCCGACGTAGCCAGCCAAGTCCGCCAGGGTTGCGGCGCTGGCCTGGGTGACCTTCAAGGCGAAATCGCAGTCCAGCTTGTCTGTGGTGTCCGTGATCTTGTGGTAGTTAGAGTTCGTGTGTGCTACATCTTCGATCGCGAGCAATGAGGTCGAGCCCTTATAGTTGGTTGAGTTGAAGGGGGGTTGGTCGCTCTCGTCGTTGTTGTCATAGGAGGAGCGCGTGAGGAGGGTGGGCACGTAGCTCGACGCATCGGCCATGAATTGCTCCACCAGCCATCGATCGCCCATGACATCCATGAGGCTCGTACAGGAGTTGTAGGCGATCATGTCCAGGTTCAGCATCCCGCCGATCTTGTCGCCGATCTTGTCGCCGTTGAATTTGGCCGCCGTGGCATAGGCGGTGCTCCCGGCCAGGCCCTCTTCCTCCACGTTGAAGCCGATGAATCGGATGGTGGAATCGAAGCGATACTGACTGAAGACGCTGGCGACCTCCAGCATGGCCACAGTGCCGCTAGCGTTGTCGTCGGCGCCCGGGGCGGCGGTCGTCGGCCGATCGGAGGTAGAGTCGAAGTAGTCGCTGATGATGAAGATCTGGTCGGGCGTGGTGAGACCCGGCAGGGTCGCCACCACGTTGTGGTACTGTGCACCCCCGAAGTCGAAGGCGTCCCGGCGCACCGACAGGCCGAAGCCGCCCAGGGTGCTCGCAACATAGTCGATGGCGTCGGTGTTGTCCTAGGTGCCGACGTAGTGGGTATCCAGGTCCTGCAGGTACTGGACATAGCCTTGTTAGTCGGACGTAGCCGTTTAGCCCCTCTGTTCTTAGCCCTCGTTGATGATCATAAGCCTACGCGACACAGCTCGACGGCCGCGCCAGAATATGGCACAACCTCCTAAGCGAGAGCGGGCAAGCGCCGCCAGGCCACTACCATGCATCTGAGCGATCACGACCTCAGACAATGCGACGACGCCGATCTGGAGACGCTCACGCCCGCGCAGGCGCGGGCGTTGTTGGGCAAGGCGCTGGCGGATCTGAAGGCGGCGCGCGAGCGGCTTGGGCAGACCCCCTCCAACAGTTCGCGGCCACCGAGCACGCGGTTGCCGTGGGAGGGGCATGGCGGTCAGGAAGCACCCAGCGCATGGTCGGCTGCTTTGGCTGTGGGTGTTCACCTGTGCCGCCGCCACGTTGTTCGTCGTCGGCAAGCGCTCGGTTGAGGTCGGGCGGCAGGTGCTCGGTGAGACCTTCAACGGCTGGTTGATAAGCGACGGCTTCTGGGCCTATCGCGACCTGGATAAACGACTGCGCTGCCTGGCCCATCTCATCCGCAAGGCCCAGGCGCTGGAAGATGGCTTGGAACCGGTGGCCCAACGCTTTGGCACCGACATCCTGACGGTGATCGCGACGGTCATGGCCGCCGTTTACGACGCCCCGCCCCCCGCCGGGGCGTTACGTGCACGGCATGCGCCGATGCTCAACGACTGGGACACCTTCTGGGTAGTGCTCGACCACCCGGAGCTGCCGTTGACCAACAACGAGGCCGAGCGCGCCTTGCGCCACTGGGTCATCGCCCGCCGCATCGGCATGGGGACCCACACCGCGCAGGGCACCCGCGCCTTCGCCCACTTGGCCAGCATCATCGAGACCTGTTGCAAACGCGCCGTCTCACCCTGGCTGCCTCTGGCCGAAGTAATCCGCCAGCGGCGCCAAGGACTTCAAGCCCTACCATTGCCCTCACTAGCCATCTGATCGAGGCGACCCGCTACGGCTACTTGGCAACCAGGGGGGCTAAACGGTTACAGTCGGACTTAGACAGTTGGCCGAGCAGATCGCCGATCGGGCTGGCCGCGGCCAGCCCGGTGAATAGGCTCAGAGCAAGGACGAGAGGGCCGCGGATCAGCCACTTGCGCATCGTAAACTCCAGTTGAAGGACGGTAATCTTTGAAGTGTAGGGTCGCGGACCTGGGCGCGGCTGGCCGACGGGACCCACACCGGTGCCGCTGAGCGCAGAGGGTCGACCTGATAGCCCTCCCGGTCAATCAAATTGCGTCGGACGGTAGTGGTTGCAGTCGCGTCCACCGGCGCCCCATCATGTCGGTTCGGTGCGTTGTGCCCTCCGCGGCGGCGCTGGGACGACCGCCCAGTCTGGCGTCTGCTCCTTGCGAGGCCCTCTGTGACACCGGACACCGGGTGCCGTCGCGCGCCGCTGCCCGCTCGCCGCCCCTTCACCACACCCAGGACACCCCATGCCGAAAAAGAAACCAACCCCAGCCGCCGATCTCGTCATTGCCTGCGAGCGCCCCGCGGGTTGGGCCGAGCCGTTGCGCGTCCACTTCTGGGACAAGTCACCGGACGGGGCGGGAAGCGCCTGGCCCGGCGTCCCCATGACCCCGGACCCGCAGCACCCGGGGTGGTGGCTGCACCGCTTTGCGGTGACCCGCTCGGTGCGACTGCTGTTCACCGACGGCGCGGGCCGCCAGACTTCGGACCTGACCCGTGAGCGCGGCGGCTGGCTGGACGCCGCCGGGCACTGGCACGACCAGATCCCCACGGGCGGCACGGCAGCGCTCGGACCGCTCCCGCGCCCGCAGGTCCCCGAGCAGTTGGCGCCGATCGCGCAACGCACCGACTTCCGCGCCGAGACCATCTATTTCCTCATCACCACCCGTTTCTATGACGGCGACCCGAGCAACAACTTCTTCTGCCGCGACCGTATCCGCTTCGACGACAACGGCCAGGCGATTGACCCCCATTGGCGCGGCGATTTCAAGGGCCTGATGGAGCGTCTGGATTACATCCGGGACCTAGGCTTCACGGCCATCTGGATCACCCCGCCGGTGGAGAACCGCTCCGGGCTCGACTACCACGGCTATCACCCCTACGACTGGACGCGCGTCGACCCGCGCCTGGAGTCCCCCGGGGCGACCTATCGGGACCTGATCGAGGCCGCCCACGCCCGAGGCCTCAAGATCATCCAGGACGTCGTGGTCAACCACTCCTGCCAATACGGCATCCGCGGCCAGGTCCACATCGATCATCTGCCGATCAAATACTATTGCCCCCAGGGTTCGGCACCGGGCTCGGTCGATCACGGCCCCTACCAGGGCAGCCTGGGTAACTACGCCTGGCCCAACCGCGACGATATCGACAACCCCCTGGCACCGGACTGGTGGCGGGAGCGGCACGCCCGCGACTCGCAGGGGCGCGAACCTCTGGTTGACCCCAAGACCGGGGAGATAGTTCCCAAGCCCGGCTACAACCAGGGGCGCTTCTTCGGCGTTGATGCCAACCATCTGGACCCCGACTGGTACCACCAGGAGGGCTTCATCTGCGGCGGCGACTGGGAGAGCATCTGGCCGCTCCAGCACAAGCACCTGGCCGGAGACTGCATCGATTTGGCTACCGACCGGCAGAACGTGAAGGACTATCTCATCGGCGCCATCAACGGCTATCTCGACATGGGTGTGGACGCACTGCGTATCGACACCGTCAAGCACGTGGAGCGCGATAGCCTACTAGAATATGTCAACGCCTGGAAGGCGCACAAGCCGGGGCTCTTCGTCTTCGGCGAGAACCTGGTCAAGGGCTACGGCTGTGGCGACCTGGGCGGCGGCGACAACGGACCGAGCCAGATCCGGCCCTGGTGGTATACCCGCCTGGGTCATGACCCGCGTGACCCAAATTCCGGCGGCGACTCGGGCTTCTGCGTACTCGACTTCGGGCTCTTCTCCACCTTCCGCGATACGGTGAGCAAGGGCACCTATGGCGGCACCGCCCAGATCCTCGCCATGGACTGGATCTATGGCGATGCGACGCGCCTCGTGACCTTCCTGCAGAACCACGACGTGGGGCCGGACAACGACTTCAAATACCGCTTCAAGGGCGACCAATGGATGGCGGCGGCGGCATATAACCTGATCTGGACCGCGCGCGGCATCCCCTGCCTCTATTATGGGGAGGAGATCGAATTTATGAAGGGCGCCCCCCAGGACGTGGAGGGCGAAAAGGATACCCTGGACCAGACCGGGCGCGCCTATTTCGGTGACCACCTGACCGACGAAGCCATCGGCGCCACCCAGGCCCATCCGCTCTATCAGCACATCCGGCGTCTGAACCAGATCCGCCGCGCCGTCCCCGCACTGCAGCAAGCCCCCATGACCCAGGTCGCGGAGTGGGGCAGCGGCATGAATTTCGTGCGCGACCTCTCTGACCAGGGTGACTATGCCGTCATTGGTCTTGCCATCGGCTCCGACCAGCAGATCAGCGTCGGCAGCGTGCGCGATGGGACCTACCGCGACGCCGTGACCGGACGCGAGGTCCAGGTCAGCGGCGGGCACCTGAGCTTCAGCGTGCGCGCCAACTCTGCCGGCATCTATGTCCTGGACGGTCCGGGCAAGGTGGGCGAGGATGGCGCCTACCTGCGGTAGCGTCGCCCCCGCTCCCACGCGTCGCGTCACTGCCGTTAAGTTAAGCGCCGCGCCACCCGTCGAGTCCAATGTTTCAGCCTCGGAGGGCGCCATGGCTCAAGCCTTGGACTCGAATCCATAGGGGGCGCGGTCCACGAGTGTGGCTTCGTTCAATAGCCGTAACGCGGAAGCAGGGGAATACCGAGCGGGCGCTCCGCGGACTGGACACAGAGCGCCCGTCCATAACTCCCACGCGGGGCCGTGGAAGCCAGAAGCAGCTTCCGACCCCCCCGTGGGAGCGGCTTTAGCCGCGACGAGGCCAGGACAGCTTCCGAGGTCGCGTCGCGGCTGAAGCCGCTCCCACCGGGTCCTCGGTCCGCCAACCGGGGGCACCATCAACAGCCGATACCAGCAATGAAACTATCGCTCCGACAAATCAGGAAGTGGCTGGCCGTCCGCGGCCAAGCGCCCGGGATGCTCGAAAGGCTGGGCGTGAAGTATTATCCTAAACTCAACTTTGGCCATTTTAGGCGACCCCGATCATCGTGCCAACCGCGCCCGGCAATCGCGAGGCCAGGGTCCGCGCGGCGGTTTCTGGGGGACCACGGAGCCAACCCGTCCCGTCCGGCCCGCTACGCGGGCCCGGCGCGGCGACTCGGCACGCCGCGCGACGCTGCTCAGGCAGTCGCGGCTAGTTGCGCGAGTACGCGCTCCTAGGCGGGGCGGGAAATTACCACCTGATCCTGATCAGCGAGCGAGTTGACGTCATTCCCCT
>JADNEJ010000649.1 GCA_016292295.1 Candidatus Thiodictyon intracellulare | reverse complement strand
CTGCCTGGCGCTCGTGCGCCGCACCATCTGGGCCGAGGGGAATGACGTCAACTCGTTCGCGAATCAAGATCAGGTGGTAATTTTCCGCCCCGCCTGGGAGCGGCAGCTGCGTCGGGGCCGCGTAGCGGACCAGACGGATTGGCTCCATGGTCCTTCAGAGTCCGCCGTGCGGATCCTGGCCCCCCGATTGCCGGTTGCGGCTGGCACGATGATCAGGGTCGCCTAAAATGGCCAAAGTCGAGCGTGAGCATACACGTTGAAATCGCACACCTGCTGCCGGCCTGGAAGCGCTTTCGGGAGGCGACCGACATCGGTCCTATCCGCGACGAGATCCACTACCTGTGGATGGCAGACACGCTGAAGGCACTCTTGGACGAGGCGGCCGGCGATGAACAACATCCAGGGATGGGGCTGATCGATATCGTCGGTGACTTGATTGTCGATATCGTCGGTGACTTGCTTGAGGACTACGAGGCAGGCGAGCCGCCGCTCTCAGCGGCGTCCAGAGTGGAGACGCTGGCGTTCTTCATGGAACAACATTGGCTTGCGCCAGCCGATCTTCTCGAGATCGGCGCCGAGAGCCAGGTCCAAGAGGTCTTCTTGGCGGGGCGCCAGGAACTCGACATCCACCAGCTGCGCGCGCTCGGCCACCGGTTCGGAGTGTCACCTGGAACATTCGTCTGATCCCCTATTTAAAGTGTCAGGCTTTTCCAGGGAGAGCACGAGGGGCGGGGGGTAACGCCGGGGGAATTTTCCAGAGTTTCGCCTGGATCCGGCCAAGTTCTGCGAAAACTCCCAGCCTCAAGTGGCTGGCCCTGGACAGCTTTCAGAATCCGGAAACGTCAGTTGACACCCTTTTCCACGCGAAATCTTGACCGAGAAATTCGACATGAGCGTACGCTCGTAACCGCAACCTACGTTGTACGAACAGCTTGAAGCGCTGCCAGACGGCCTGACCGGGGAAATCCTCAACGGCCAGCTCTACGCCCAGCCGCGCCCGAGCGGCGCGCATGTTGTGACCGCAACCTCGTTGGCTGACGAACTCGTGAGTCCGTTCCAGAAGGGCCGGGGCGGGTCGGGCGGCTGGTGGATCGCCGCCGAGCCGGAATTGCACTTCATCCACAACACTGAGGTTGATGTTCCGGACTTGGCGGGCTGGTGCCGCAGCAGGCTGCCGCGAATTCGACAGGATCATCGCTTTACGGTCGTGTCGGATTAGGTCTGTGAGGTCCTATCACCGTCCACCGAAAGCCGGGATCGCCAGGTCAAGATGCCGGTCTACGCCCACTTCGGGGTCGCCTCCGCCTGGTTGATCGATCTCCGAGCACACACCCTGGAAGCCTACGCTCTGGAAGGTGACGTCTGGCAGGAGATTGGACGGTTCGCGGGTATCGCTGCCGCCCGTCGCGGCGGTGACGATCAACCTGGATGATCTTTGGGCGCTGACTTAGGTTTCTGTCGTGTCAAAGCGCCGCTCCCGCGGGAACGAGAGCGGCGCCAGGTTAGCCGAAGTCGTAGCGGATGATCTCCTGCACCCGGCGGCAGATCTCACGGCCGTAGTCGGTCCATTCGCCTTGGCCCCAGTAGCGGAAGCAACTGGTTTGGGATGCCATCAGGTGGAACAGTGCGTTGCGGTAGTGAGGGTCGTCGGTGGGGGCGCCGGCCTTGAGGACCTTTTCATAAAAGAGGGCGCTCGCTTCTTCCATGGGGCCGAGCACGTTGTCATAGCCCTGCACCCAGGAGAGGTTGCTGGTCCAACTGCCGCCTTCCATGTGAAAGCGGCCGTCTTCCTGCTTCAGCTCGGTAACCACCTTGGCCAGGACCTCGGGGCCGTCACCGGGCTTCATGCGCGCCCAGATGCGGTCGTGGAAGAGCGGCTGTACGGCGGGGAAGTCGGTCTCCTCGAGCCCTATGCCGAAGTGCAGATGCTCCAGGTATTCGCTGACGTTCATCATGGGCACGTCGGTGTGGCTGGCATTGCGCGCCACCTCCATGAACTTGCCGGGGAACTCATTCATCATGACGCCGCCGTTCTCGCCGTCGGCGATCTGGGTCACGAGCGGCGGGATTGAGTGGCCGGCCAGTTCGGCCCGCTGGAGCCCCTGGGCCTCGTACCAGGGCTGCATCTGGGCGACCAGCTTGGTATCGGACCCCTGGGTCTTGATGATGGCGGTGATGCTGACGGTCTCGCCCTGGGAGTTAGTGCAGACCAGCCGGTGGGGGATGTGAGGGCGCTCTAGATTACGGCCGTTGCTGACCTGCTGCACCGTGTGTTCCTGAATCAACACCCACTGGAAGCCGCAGTCCACCAGGGTCTTGACAAATGAATAGGCGAGATCCGGGTGGTTAGGTAGGGCCATCTCGGAGGGGGAGAAGCCGCGTACCCGCTCCAGCGCTTCCCAGCCGAAGATGGCGGCGAAGTGGTGCTGGAAGGCGCGCACATGCAGCCGGAAGTCCTGCTCCGGGGTCGAGGGCGCGACCGCATGGCCCCAGGGCATGCCAAGCCATTCAACGGTCCAACTGTAGTCCGGGTTGCAGGTGATGGTCTTGAGCGCGTCGATGACATGGTGTTCGCCCATCTTGCGCAGGCCGTGGAGCAGGGTGCCGGAATATTCCAGCATGACGCGGGGGGACTTGCCCTCGCTAACCAGTTGGGGAATGAACTCGCCCATTCGTCGGTAGCACCAGATGAAGACCGGGGCGTTGTAGTTATCACCGATCCCCTGGTTCTCCATCATGTATTGCAGGTTGCTGATCAGGGCGGCGGTGTGCAGGTCGCTGCCGCCCGCCGGAATCAGGGGCTGGTGCTGATGCAGCGCAATGGCGGCGGCGGCCCTGATGTTCGCGAAATCCAAACCCCCGCGCGGGGCGTACAGCGGCTTGGTCCGGCCGTCGGCGACGACCTCGGCTACCTTGGCCTCTTGGCCACTGATGTTGGGCACTTCTCCAATATATTCAGGCAGTGGATTCAACAAGGTAATCTCCTGTGGGTAACCCCGAAGCGATGGGGCGCGGTGAACGGGCGAAGCGGCGCATTGCAGGCTGCGCGCCGCTGGTGGGTAATTGGATAGGATTGACAGGATTTTTCAGGATCAAGGATCGATTCTCTACGCAGCAAGCGAATCCTGTAAGTCCTGTTGATTCTGTCTATTTCTCTTCAGTTGGTCGCAACGCTGCTTGGAAGCTATGGTGCGGCTCCTGCGGCCGGCATTGGACTTGACTCAGCGACGACGATGTCCACCGCCGCCGTAGGTCTGGAACGCGACTCGGGCGTTGCGTCCGGCGGCAATGTGGCATCGTCCGCCGCGCGCTCATCGGTGCCCGCCGATTCGGCCGGCGGCACCTCGAGGCCAATCCGCGCCAGAGTGTCCCTGACGGCCAGAAGGTCCTGGTCCGCCCGCGGCACCCAGTCCTCGCCCCAGTAAAGGTTGCAACTCGTCTCGGCGCGCAGCAGATGCCACAGTGCTTCATTGAGGGCCGCCACCTGCGGACCTTCGGTGACCTCCTGTTCCCCGTTGAACCAGCGGGCGTCGTGAATCACCTTACTGGTGCGCGCGTAGGCGGCGAGCGTGTCCTTCTGCGGCTGGGAGCCGATCCACTGGGTAAAATCCCGGCCGTGGTGCCAGCCGGTGTTCCAGGCCCCGGTGCGGACCCGAACCTCGCCGTGGACGCCGTGGACGTTCAGGTAATCGGAGATGAAGGTGGGTGAGATGCCGGCGGTACCGGCCCGTACCCGCTCCAGCAACGGCAGGTAGAAGGCGGTCCAGAAGTTGGCCCCTTCGGCTACGTTGCGGAACCAGCCCCCGTTCTCGCCGTCGCTACAGGTCGTCACAAGCGGCGAGAAGTCGCACCACTTGGTCCGCTCGGCCACCTCGGCGAGGAACCAGTCCAGTTCCATGCCGGACTCCTGGGCGTCCGAGAGGTCCCGGTCGCGGACGATCACGGTGATGCTGTCGTCGCCGCAGCGCGCCAGATGCGGGCGGTAGCGCAGCTCCTGCCAGCTCATGTCGGTCACCGGCTCGACGTGTTCACTGTCCACCAGCACATAGCGGTAACCGCAAGCGCGCAGGAGCGGGATCAATTCCATCGAGAAGCCCATCTCGGGGGGCCAGAACCCCTGAAAACGCGGACGCCACAGCAGATGATGAGCGATGCCGAGCCAGCGTTGCAGGTGCTCCTTCCGGTCCGCCTCCGGAATCAGGGGCAATACCGGGTGGTAATAGCCAGTCCCCAAGACCTCGAACAGGTCCTGGTTCTGGAAGTGCCAGAGGAGCGCACCGCAGTCCACGATGCCGTAGACCTGTTCCTGGAAGGCAGGGTCCGAGAGGGTCTCCAGCAGGGTGCCGGAGAGTGGCAAGTGGACCCGGGCCAGTGCCTCATGGCCCCACAGCACACGCGGGATACGGTCCATGGCGAACAGGATCTCCTTGGCCTCCCAGTGCTGGTGCTCCAGCAGATGCTGGAGGTTACCGGGCGGCTGGTGGAGATTGAGCACGAGCGCGTGGTGGGCAATCATCGAAGGACCCCGGGGAGACTTAAGTTGGGCTGCAAGGATAGCAAAGCGGGCGGGCGACACACAGGGAAAAGCCAGCCGGGGTCGCCCTGCCCGGTCTTGCGAATGTCGCCGGCCAGTTCCGGTACGGGCAGGAGCCACCCGAGACCCTGCGGCCACGACAGTTGCACTGGCCCTGAAGCTGGCGTCGGCCTCTTAGTCATCTGATTGATTAAATTTCATTTTGTTGATCGCGTCGCGCACTGGGTGGCCTTCCTGGCGCAGCTTGCGAATCGCGGCGACACCGTTCAGATGCGTCGAGTACAGAAGTCGGCGGAAGGGGTCCAGCATCCGGCGCGCCTCACTCCCCGTGCAGAGGTTGAGTGCACCCAGGCCGGCGATGTCGAGCTTCAGGTGCCTGAGGTCGATACGCTCGGCCAAATCCTCGGCCTGGGCGAACGAGGTGAAGTCCACGCTGTGACACAGGTCGTAGGCTTTTCCCCAGACCACGTAGCGCCCGGTGTCGGAGATGAACAGGAGCTACCCGTCGTTGGTCTCGAGGGCCTGGAGGCCGAGCTGCTAAAGCTGCTTGACGAATCGAAGACGGTCTCGCGCCTCTGGGACGAGATCCAACGCACACGCGCCGAGCGTCTTTCGGCGACTACTCAACGCGCTCGGTCCACTGCGGCTAAACAGCCGTCCTCCCAAAGGATGCGCACGCAACAACGCGCCCTTTGATCCTAAAAGGAGCAATATGTGCCCGCTGCCCGCCGCGGGCCGTTCCTGGCCCGCGGATGGCTACACGCCTGAGGCGAAGTTCCGGCTATGCCGGGGCCGGCAAACCCGGCAGCGGGTGCAATTCGCGGCCGTGGAGGTATTTCACCAGGACGCTGGAGAGCACGCGGTACCAGCGTTGCAGCGGCGTCAACTGCTCCGCAGTTTGGCGTAGTGTTTTGAAGAAGGCCGCGATCTCGCGGCAGGCGCTGTCCACCCAGCGCCGCTTCGGCATGCGGATGGCTAATGGTAATGCGGGTCTGGCTGCTATGGCGGGTGAGGCGCGCGGGGGGCCTTGATCACAAATCCGTCAAAGGCCGGCCGACCCATGTGGGTTTACGTGCGCAAGACCATGTTCTGCAAGGGAGCGGCGACGCTGTGACTGAACAAGGTAGGCGAAATTATGATCAAGGCCCGCGCGGAGGCATGCAGTAGCAGCGGACGACTGGTAATAGCCTCGGGATGCTGACGAGGATCAGCCAGGCGCACGAATAGACTCCACCGATTATAGAAACGCTTTGATGCGCACCATGAAGCGGCAGCGCCAGATATCCTGGGTGGTGAAACCATCTCAACCCCAATAGTTCTTCAGCTCATCGAATAGATTTTCCGCGTCGGCGCGGTCACGATAGAGTCGCGCGATGGTGAGGATTTCGTTGGCCAGTGAGGTTATACTCAGCTAATGCCAAATTTTCGGCTTCCTCACCGACCGGTTATTTCAAAGTTTTCCGTCAGCAAGGAGCGCAAATCGCCCTGGTACTCATCCGGGTTGCTGAAGAAATCTGCGCAGGCTTTGCGCAACCCGTCAAATGATTCGTAATACTTGTTATACAGAATTTTTTTCTTAAAGAATT
>JADNEJ010000207.1 GCA_016292295.1 Candidatus Thiodictyon intracellulare | reverse complement strand
GCCAGCGGCGCCAAGGACTTCAAGCCCCACCGTTGCCCTCACCAGCCATCTGATCCGGGCGAGACCAGCTACGGCTGCTTGGCAACCAGGGGGGGCTAAACGGTTACCTACAACATAGCCTCGACCGCGGGCCGCTGGCAAGCAAAAGGACATGACCAACTCCTGTATCAGCGCCGAATGATGGGCATCGCTGCGCTCTGCCCATTCTACTAGCTGCACTCGGGCTACGGGAGGTTGCGGCGAATACTTGGCTGATCTCTGGAGCGGTGTTACCGGAACCTATCGATGGTGAAGCTGCCGGGGCGGGACGCCCCGACTCCTTATTAGGCCCGTCCCATCGCCGCCCGCACGCATCGCAGCAGGCCATAGTCGTATTTGCCCTCGAAGGCGTCGAAGACCGGTTTGAGGGTGAGTGGAGACTCTGGGGCAAGCTGAGTGAAGGCGTATTCGATGGCCTGGAGTTCGTCGTCCGCCAGGGTGACGATCTCAGCCAGGGACAGTTCACCTTCTTCGATGCAGCGCGACAGATGCGTGTAAATGGTGCTGATTTTGAACTCCCGGCGCTCGGCGATCTGGTCGGGGGACAGTCCGGTGCGCAAGAGATCCAGGGTGCCGCGCGTGGTGTCGTTCAGGCCCTCCTCCCACATGCGTCCGCCGACGGGGGCCGGAGCCGGGGTGCGCATGAGGGTTTCGGGCAGGGGCGCGAGATTGGTTGGGCGGCCGTGCTCCTGGGCGTGCGCGGCCAATTGGCTTAAGAAACCGGCGCCGTAGCGCTCCAGCTTGACCATCCCGACACCGCTGATGCGCCCAAACTCGTTCAGATCCCGCGGTCGGTATCTGACCATCTCCCTCAGTGCGGCGTCACTGAAGACCACATAGGGCGGTACCGCCTGTTCCTGTGCCAGGTCGCGCCGGTAGGCACGCAGGCGCTCCCAGAGGGTCTGCGCTTCCGGGTCCAGCGGGGTCTCCACTCGTGCGGGCCTGGGCTCGCCTCGGGTCTTGGCTGAGCGCCGCTCCGGATCGCGGCGCAGGCGCAGGGTCCGCTCGCCGCGCAGGACCGGGCGGCTCGGCTCGGTGAGCTGGAGTGCCCCGTGGCCCTCGATATCGACCGCCACCAGGCCGGCGGCGACCAGTTGTCGGTAGACCGAGCGCCACTGCTCGACGCTGAAGTCCGCCCCGATGCCGAAGGTGCTGATCTGGTCGTGACCGTAGCGGCGGATGCGCTCGTCGTCTTTGCCCCGCAGCACCTCGATCAGATAGTTGACGCCGAAGCGCTGGCCGGTGCGGAAGATGCAGGACATGGCCTTCTGGGCGGCCAGGGTGCCGTCCCAGCTCGCCACCGGGGTGAGGCAGGTGTCGCAGTTGCCGCAGGGGGCGGGGAGCTGCTCGCCGAAATAGTTGAGCATGACCTGGCGGCGGCATTGCGTGGTTTCGCAGAAGCCGAGCAGGGCATTGAGCTTGTGCATCTCCACACGCTTGAATTGCTCTTCGGCCTCCGATTCCTTAATGAAGCGCCGCAGGGCCACCACGTCGCCCAGGCCATAGGTCATCCAGGCGTCGGCCGGCTGGCCGTCGCGCCCGGCGCGGCCGGTCTCCTGGTAGTAGGCCTCCAGGCTCTTGGGCAGGTCCAGGTGGGCGACGAAGCGCACGTCCGGCTTGTCGATGCCCATGCCGAAGGCGATGGTGGCGACGACGATGACCCCCTCGCCGCGCAGGAACTGCGCCTGGTGGGTGCGCCGCTGCTCGGTCGGCAGGCCGGCGTGATAGGTCAGGGCCTTGAACCCCTGGGCGCAAAGGTGCTCGGCCGTCTCTTCGACCTTGCGCCGCGACAGGCAATAGACGATGCCGGCGTCCTGAGGGTGTTCGCCGCGCAGGAAGGCGACGAGCTGTTGGCGCGGCTCGCGCTTCTCGGTGACGTGGTAGCGGATGTTCGCCCGGTCGAAGCTGGAGACGAACTGCGCCGCCTGCTCCAGGGCGAGCCGGGTTACGATTTCACGCCGGGTCGGGGCGTCGGCGGTGGCGGTGACCGCGATGCGAGGCACCGCCGGCCAGCGCTCGTGCAGCAGGTTGAGCTGGATGTACTCGGGGCGGAAGTCGTGGCCCCATTGCGAGACGCAGTGCGCCTCGTCGATGGCGAAGAGTGCGACCTGCACCCGCCCCAGCAGATCCAGGAAGCGCTCGGTCAAGAGCCGCTCCGGGGCGACATAGAGCAGGTCGAGCCCCCCGGCCAGCAGCTCCCACTCCACCAGCGACTGCTCGTCGCCGGCGAGCGATGAGTTCAGAAAGGCGGCCCGCACCCCGAGTTGGCGCAGGGCATCCACCTGGTCCTGCATCAGGGCGATGAGCGGGGAGACGACGATCCCGGTCCCCGGCCGCAGCAAGGCTGGGATCTGGTAGCACAGTGATTTTCCGCCGCCGGTCGGCATCAAGACCAGGGCATCGCCGCCGTCCAGGACCCGCTCGATGACCTCTTGCTGGGCGCCGCGAAAGTGCGGGTAGCCGAAAACCCGGTTCAGTAACTCCAGTGGATCTTGGTCCATCCTAGCAGGGGATCAGCTCCAGGCACTGTTCCAGGGACACGCGCCAGTCCGGCATGTAGAGCCCGAAGGTCTCCTGGAACTTGTGGTTGTCGAGCACCGAGTAGGCAGGGCGCCGGGCCGGGGCCGGGTAGTCGGAGGAGGGGATGGGGATCAATCGGCAGTCGAGCTCAGCGCGCTCCAGGATGGCACGGGCGAAGCCGAACCAATTCACCTCGCCGGACCCGGTCAGGTGATAGAGGCCACCGACCTCCTTGAGATCCAGGTCGCCGCGCAGCACCCGGTAGAGGACCAACGCGGTCATCTCCGCGAGCATACGGCTCCAGGTGGGGGAGCCGACCTGGTCATCGACGATGCGCAGTTCGTCCTTCTCGCGCAGCAGGCGCAGCATGGTGAGCAGGAAGTTGGCCCCGCGCGCGCCATAGACCCAACTGGTGCGAAAAATCAGGCAGGGGACGCCGGAGTCCAGCAGGGCCAGTTCGCCGCCGAGTTTGGTCTCGCCATAGACGTTCAGCGGGGCGGCCACGTCGTCTTCGGTGTAGGGGCGCCCCCCGGTCCCGGGAAAGACGAAGTCGGTGGAGTAGTGGATGATCGGGATGCCGCGCGCGGCCAGCAGCCGGCCCAGTTCGCCTACCGCATCGGCGTTGATCCGCTGGGCGATGTCGCGATCGGTTTCGGCCTTGTCCACGGCCGTGTAGGCGGCGGCGTTGACCACCACGTCCGGCCGGGCCTCGGCCACCAGTTGGGCCAGCAGACCATGGTCCAGGAGGTCGATGATGGGGCCGTAGCCGCCTTCTATAGAGGCGGCGATCACCTCGCCCAGGCCCGCCAGGGTGCGCCGCAGTTCCCAGCCTACCTGGCCGTTGGCGCCGATCAACAGGATTCTTGGCCGCTGGCCGCTGGTCTTCACGAGTGCCGTAGGTTGCTGGGTCATGGGTAGTCCTCGATGGCTGGCAGCCGCTGCGCCGGGATATCCGAGAGCCTTGGGGCCGCCTGATTTTTTTGGGAGAGTTGGGGTGAGAGTCGGCCCGCCAGGGGTTAGGCGATACCGATCGCCGGGTCGTCCCAGCGCACGCTGAACTGGGTTCCTGGGTGATAGTAATCGGCGCACTTGTCGCTCGGCTTGTCATCGATCGGCAGCAGTTGTCGGAGATCCTCTTGGTCGCGATGAACGCAGGCCCGGCGGGTGTCGCGCCCCCGTAGGCGGATGGGGACGCCCTGACGAACCCGTGCCCGGCTAGATGCGATGATACCGCGTCAGGCGGCGCGACGCAGGCGTAGCGGCGCCGCTCCGGCTCACGCGGCCCGTCGTGCTCCCAACGCCGCAAGGTAGGCTCTCAAGAGCCCCGGACTGCGTTGTGCCAGTGCCTTGCGCCGGGGAATGTCGTCGTCACCGCTCACCATTGCGTGCAACCTCCCGGGGCGCCGGGCGGGGCCAGGTCTGGGGATACGGCAGCAGCAGCGCCGGGGTCGACGAACAGGAGTCAGGCGGGGAAGTCGGCGGTGGCGAGTCCCAAGTCACCGTCACCGAACTGCACCCACAGCCGCCACAGCCGGGCGTCCGCAAGGTCCTTGGCGTATAGCAGCCTGCTGCGCCTCCAGCGGGTGCTCCCAGCACAGCAGAGCCCAGTCACGGCGGGTGGCGGCCGGGTCCGGCATCCGTTGGCAAGCCTCCAGGTGGGCCAGGACGAGCGCCGGCCGACTGCGCCAGGCGGGTTGCGACTTGATGGCGTCGCGCGCCGCCGGGTGGAGCCCGGCGCGTGCCCAGGCGTAGCCGGTGTGCAGCCGGGGGGCGTCCGGGTCGAAGAGGCGATCGGCCAGTGCCGCGGCCAGAGCTGCCCAGAAGGGGGCCAGGAGGTCCCGGGCGCGGTGGCCGAGCAGGTCCCTGGCCTCGGGCTCCATCGACTCAAGCGCTTGCAGTTGCTCCGTCGGGGACAGGGCGAGCAGGTCCTCCACCGCCTGCATGAGGTGCAGGTAACGGCGCAGTCTGGGGTGGCGCGGGTCCAAGGCCATCAACCGGGTGAGGGCGGCGTGGGCGGCGTCGATGCGGCGCCCGGTGAGTGCCGTGCCCACGGACTTCTCGAGGATCTGGTCCTGGCTGTCGTGGAACAGGTCCAGTTACAGCCGACCGGCGGCCGGCGCGAAGACCGTGGCGCAGCCGCGCACCAGCCTCAGGTGGGCAGCTCCCTCGAGGCCGATGGGGATGATCCGTTCCGCGGCACCCCAGGCGCGGTGCTCCAGGAGCTTCGTCGCCAGTCGCTGGGCCGCCGCATAGACGCCCGCTCGGGCCAGGACCTCTGCTGCCTGAGCCGCTGGGACGCGCAAAACCCCTTCCAGATGGGGCACCCAGCCGAGCCGCTAGGACTCGTAGTCCGCATAGCACAGGTAGTCGTAGGTCATCAAGAATTCCAGCGGGTTCAGGCGACCCTGCTCCAGGATCAATTGGTCCACCAGAGCGATGAGAACTTGCTTTGAGAGTGGTTCGTTCATTCGCGCCAGAGCCCCACCACGCCGAAAATTGGACAGCATACTCGATGGGGTGGATGCTTTCGCTCCAAACCCTTTAGATTACATTGATCTCAGGTCCCCGATAGGCAGCGGACAAGGACCGCGGGACCAGGTGTACCCATGCTAGACTTATCCCGCCGCGCCGACCCGGCGCACCCCTGCCGCGAGGGCCCTACGCCATGGGCTATACCCAGGACCTGCCGCGGGTGGACCTGCGTGTCCTACCCATTATCCGCCTGGACGATGACCTCTTTTTTGCCCTCTGCCAGGCCAACCGAGACTGCTGCATCGAACGTATTGCCAAGGGTGGCATACAGATCATGCCGCCGACCGAGGGAGTGACCGGAAAGAGAAACTGTGATCTTATTGTCGATGTAGGGCTTTGGGCCAGGTAGGACGGCCGCGGCCTGGCGTTTGATTCATCCACCGGCTTTACGCTGCCCAACGGCGCCGTGCGCTCGCCGGACTGCTCCTGGGTGCTGCGCGAACGGTTAGCGCAGTTGACTGCGCAAGAGCAGCAGTTCTTGCCCCTGGCCACGGATTTCGTGATCGAGTTGGCCTCCCCGACCGACGAGCGCGCGGACCTGATCGCCAAAATACTGGAGTATCAGTCAAACGGGCTCGCTGATCCTGCCGGTGCAGCGGCAGGTCTAGCGGCCTTGATCACAAATTCGCTCAAGGCCGGCCCATGTGGGTTTGCTGGCGCAAGACGTTGTTTTTCAAGAGAGCGGCGACGCCGGGACTGAACAAGGTGGGCGAAATTATGATCAAGGCCGTCTACAGCTATCTCGACCGCGGACCGGGGCAGCGCCTGGACCATCCCGATACCCTGACCAATGAGGCCATCCTGCCGGGCCTCACGCTGAGTCTCTCCGGGATCTGGGCGGCAGGATTCTAAACGCTCGACGGCCCCGCAATGATGCCCAATCAGGTCCCGATTCCTGCCACGGCGGGTCGCGTTGGTCTGCTCGCCCTGGTCCTCTGGCTGGCCTGGCAGGCGGCGCGGGCGGAGGTCTTCAAGTTCTAGCAGCCTGTCAGACTTAGCGACCGGCGCCACCGCCTGAGGCCCTTGGACGGGCTTTT
>JADNEJ010000433.1 GCA_016292295.1 Candidatus Thiodictyon intracellulare | reverse complement strand
GCATCTGAGCTAAAGTTTCTCGCGGCAGGACCTTCGGACATTTTTTACTACCCTCGGTTAGTTTGCACCTCTAAAGATATGAAAGTTCGGAGGTCCTTCCAACCCATTCAACGCTTATGACCGACTTACACGCTTTGTCTTTGGCGGATTTATGATCAAGGCCTGCTCGGCGGCTTCAGCTGGTATACCCATGACCGGCCTGCCGAGGCCGTCGCACAGACAGGGCAAGCTCAGTCCCTGCCGATGCAGGTGCAGGTCATCGCCATTCATCCAGCGGAGCACGCGCGCGCGCGAGCCGCACCGATCGCGGCGGATGACACGGCTGCGCGTGTGGTCAGACTGGAAAGGCAGGTCGAAGGCATCAGCGTCGCGCTACGCACCGAACACGCGGCACCTGCACCCGCTCCCGCGAACCCCGAGGCCGGTGCCGACCCGCTGGACGTCGAGCACGCACGGGTCTCCGAGCTTGCCTCCTGGGAGCAAAAGAAGCGCAGTCTCCAGGGAGAGGCAGTGGACCAAAAATGGTTGGCCAAGGCCAATGATAGCTTCATCGACGACCTTGGTGGCCTCAGCTAGGAGAACGGGTTCTCGGTCGTCGCGACCGACTGCCGCACGACGCAATGCGCGGTGGTGGTCGAATGGCCTTCTTACCGGCATTATGTAGCAAACGCACATAGCTATTTATTCAGTGACTTGGCTACGACTTTCCGATTCTGAGCCAGCCCCGGCAGCCGGGTTTCTCACCGAAATCTGGGAGATCCCGGCGCCCACCCGCCCGCATCGCACTGAGTTGCCGCCAGATTCTGCGTAACAAATTGATTCGATAACTATGTGCAGCTGCTACATAACGCCGCTTCTTACGACGAGGCGACGGCGCATTTCGATGCCTTGCTGCATCACAACTATCAGGTCCATTGCAGCCGGGAAACACTGCTGCGCGAACCCGACGAGTCCGCGGCCGGGCCCTATCAGGTCACGGTGTTGTTCAATTGCGGTTGATCGGCGCGCACGCCGTCACACGCCTCCGGAGTATCAGAGGGGGGGCTGCTGCCCCGCCCCCAGCCCCAGCGCGAGCCCCATCCGATACAGGTCGTTCTTGCGCCCTCCGGTCAAGCGGGCGGTGAGCACGGCCGCCTGACGCAGCGGCAGTTCGGCGGCGAGGATGCGCAGGACGCGCTCTTGTTCCGCCTGGTCCGCGCCGCCCGGGTCCTGCCAACCCTCGACCAGGATGACCAACTCGCCCAGGCGCTGTTCGTCATCCGTCGCCAAGCGGCCGGCCAGTTCGCGGGCGGTGCCGAACAGGAAGCTCTCGAAGCGTTTGGTGAGCTCGCGTGCGGCCACGGCGCGGCGGGTCTCTCCGAGTACGACTGCCAGGTCGGTGAGGGTTGCGGCCGCCCGGCGGCCGCTCTCGTACAACACCAAGGTACCGGGCTCGCGCGCAAAGGTCTGCATCCAGGCGCGCCGCGAGGCGCTGGTGCGGGGCGGGAAACCCAGGAACAGAAAGCGGTCGCTGGGCAGGCCCGCCGCGGACACGGCGCAGATGGCAGCGTTGGCCCCGGGGATCGGAACCACGGTCAGTCCCTTGGCGCGGGCGGCGGCGACCAGGTCGTAGCCAGGGTCGCTGATCAGGGGGGTGCCGGCGTCGGAGACCAAGGCGACGCTGCGCCCGGATTCCAGGGTCTCGATCAGGCCGGCGGCAGCCCCGGCCTCGTTGTGGTCGTGGTAAGCGGTGAGCCGGGTGTTGATCGCGCAGTGCTCGAGCAGGTGCCGGGTCTGACGGGTGTCCTCGGCGGCGATCAGATCCACGTCCGTCAGGACCTTACGGGCGCGCTCGCTCAGGTCACCAAGATTGCCGATGGGTGTTGCCACCACGTATAGTACGCCGCGTCTCTCTTCCAACTGACCGTCCCCCGACGTCTGCAACGGAACCTCTATCATGCACCAAGACCGCGCCTCCGCCCTGCCAAATTCCGCGCTTGCACGGTGCTGCGTGTCGGCGCTTATCTGCGCCCTGTGTGCGACCCTGCTGGTGGGCGGCTGCGCCGGCTTCCCCTGGGGCCAGACACCGAGCCTGCGCGGCGGCTATGCCGGCGGCGACAAGGTAGCGGTGATCCTGCCCGTCAAGGGTCCGGTCGCCGACGCAGCCAACGCGGTCCGCGAGGGCCTGCGGGCGGCCAACGCCGCGGACGATACCGCCGCCAAGCCAACCCTGACCTTCATCGCGAGCGACCAGCCGAACCAGATCGCGGACGCCTATAAGAAGGCCGCCACCGGAGGTGCGACTCAGGTGATCGGACCGCTGCTGAAACCCGCCGTGGACATCCTGGCGAACGGTCCGGCACTGAAGGTGCCCACACTCGCCCTGAATCAGGCGACCAAGCCCGGCAAGGCCTCGGGCAACCTCTACCAGTTTGCCCTGGCCCCGGAGACCGAGGCGGTGGAAGTGGCAAACAAGGCGCAGGCCCAGGGGCTCACCCGCGCCCTGATGCTCACCCCCCAAGGTGAGGCCGGCCAGAGGCGCGCCGACGCTTTCCGCCGGCAGTGGCAGAAGCTCGGCGGCACCCTGGTCGGGGAGGCCGGTTTCGACCCGGCCGCCGCGGACCCGGCCAAGGACATCCGCGCTCTGCTCGGTAAGGGCCAGGCCGACTTCCTGTTCCTGGCGGCCGATGGGGACCAGGTGCTCCAGGTCTACCCCACCGTGCATGCCGGGGCGGTCGCGCTCCCGGTGCTCGCCACCTCCGCGGTCTATTCGGGGGTGGCGGACGCCGGGCGTGACAAGGCCCTAGCGGGGCTCTATTTTGTCGATGCCCCCTGGGTATTGGGGGTGGGGACAGCGGATGATCCGCTGGCCCGCGCCAAACTCAAGAAGAGTACCGCGTTGACCAACCCGCTTGGGTTGCGGCTCTTTGCCATGGGGATCGATGCCTATCGGCTGACTCCGCGGCTGGCGGCGCTGATGAAGAACGCTGGCGCCACCTTTTCGGGTGAGACTGGGACCCTGTCGATCGACGCGCAAGGCCGGTTCCAGCGCCAACTGACGCTGGCCCAGTTCGCCGCGGGCGGTCCCAAACCGGTGACTACCATCGCGACGGCCAAGGCGGCGCCCCCGGCCAAGGTCACGCCGGCGAAGCCCGTCGAAGCAGCCGCGGCCGTCACGCCCATGGCCAAGCCCGAGCCCAGCCGCCCGCGGCCGGAGCCGGTGTCCAGGGGCGGGTGAAGGACCCGAGGCGCCCAGGCGGCGTGCCGACCTCGACCGCGGTCGCTGCCGACAAGGAGCGTTTGGCCGCCGACTGGCTCAGGGGCCATGGATTGCGCCTGATCAAGCGCAATCATCGCTGTTGCTTCGGCGAGATAGACCTCAATCATGCAGGACGCTGACAGCCTGCTCTTCGTGGAGGTCCGCTATCGCGCCGGGACCCGCTTCGACGGCCACGAGCAGAGCGTGGACTATCACAAGCAACGGCGTCTGTGTGCCGCCGCCGGACATTGCTTCTAAGTGCATCCAAGCCCGCTGGCCTGCCGTTTCGATGTGGTGGCGATCGGTGCCCAAGACCGGGTCCAGTGGTTCAAGAATGCGTTCGACGCGGCCTTTTGAGCGTCCATTAGACGCCACACCTCAAACTCTCGGGAGACTAAACGACTTGACTGATCGCATTTCAGAGCGACCACGGCGACCGTTGCGAACCATGGCGACGCTCCTGTTGGTCGGGGCTGCCCCCTTGCTCGGCGGCTGCGTCCCGCTGCTGGTCGGTGGGGCGGCGGTGGGCGCTGCGGCGGTCCATGACCGGCGCGACTCGACCGCCTTCATTGATGACCAGCAGATCGAGTTCGCCGCGACGGCCGCGCTGGATGACGAGCCCGGGCTCAAGGGGCGCGGGCGCGTGTCGGTCACCAGCTACAACCTTGTGGCACTCCTCACCGGTCAGGTGCGCACCGAGGCGGAGGTGGCCCTGGCGGGCGGGGTGGTGCGTCGGCTGTCCAAGGTGAGGAAGGTGGTCAATGAGGTGACCATTGGGCCGGATATCAACCTCGCGCGCAAGAGCGAGGATGTCCTCTTGACCTCACGGGCGAAGCTCGCACTCTTCAAGGTCGAGATCCTCAACTTCGACCCCACCCGGGTCAAGGTGGTCACCGAGAACGGTGTGGTCTACCTGCTGGGCCTGGTCTCGGTCGCGGAGGGGGATGCGGCCGTGGCGCATGTCCGTTACGTACCAGGCGTCGTGCAGGTGGTGAAGCTCTTTGAATACCAGGAACCCAAGGTCTGACTTGAGCCCCGGCCTGTGCGCCGACCTGGCCGCCATTGCCGGGCCGGACCGACTGCTCACCGATCCGGCCGATTGCTGGCCCTACGGCTACGACAACAGTCGCCGTCAGGCCCTGCCGCAGGCGGTTGTCTTCGCCGCGGATACCGGGCAGGTCGCTGCCCTGGTCCGCCTGTGCGCTGCGGCAGGCCTGCCCCTGATCGCCCGCGGCCGGGGAACCGGCACCACCGGGGCGACGGTACCGGACCGGGGCGGGGTGGTTCTCTCCTTCGAGCGCATGAACCGCATCCTGCGCATCGCCCCCGGCGACCGGCTGGCGATCTGCGAGCCCGGGGTGGTCAATGCCGACCTCCAGCGGGCAGTGGGCGCCGTGGGCCTGTTCTGGCCACCGGACCCCACCAGCGCCGCGGTCTGCACCATCGGCGGCAACCTGGCCTACAACTCTGCCGGGCCCCGGGCGGTCAAATACGGCACCCCGCGGGAAAACACCATGGGCCTCACGGCCGTTACCGGGCGCGGGGAGCCGATCCGTACCGGGGTCATGACCACCAAGGGGGTGGTGGGTTATGACCTGACGCGGCTTATCATCGGTACGGAGGGGACGCTTGCCCTGATCACGCAAGCGACCCTGAGGCTGACCCCGCTCCCAGAGACGACCCGGACGCTACGCGCGGCCTACCGGGACATCCAGAGTGCGGCGGCGGCGGTCGCCGCACTCATGGCCCAGCCGGTCACGCCCTGTGCCCTGGAATTCATGGACGCCGCCGCCATCGCCATGGTGCGGGGTTACGCGGCGGTTGACGTACCGGCGGCGACCGGCGCCCTGCTGATGATCGAGGTGGACGGTGCCCACGCTGGGATCGAGGACGCGGCGGCGGTCCTGGCCGCAGCCGCTCGCAACGAGGGCCTGCTGGAAGTCCGCCACGCGCGCGACGCGGCCGAGGTTGAGGCACTGTGGCGCACGCGCCGCGCGCTGTCGCCGGCGTTGCGCCAGGTGGCCCCCAAGAAGATCAACGAGGACCTGGTGGTGCCGGTCTCACGCCTGGCGGAGTTCATTGATGGGCTCGCGCACCTGTCGCGGGAGACCGGCATCCGCATCGTCAACTTCGGCCATGCCGGTAACGGCAACATCCATGTCAACCTGCTGATGAACCGCGACGACTCGGCGGAGATGGTGCGCGCCCACGCCTGCCTGGATGCGGTCTTCTCCCTGGCCCTGGGGCTCGACGGGACCCTCTCCGGGGAGCACGGGGTGGGACTGGAGAAGCGTGACTTCGTGGATCGGGAGATCGATGCACCAACCCTGGCGGTGATGGCCGCGATCAAACAAGCCCTGGACCCGGCTGGGATACTCAATCCAGGTAAGGCGTTGCCGGACTAATGGGCGGCGGCGCGAGCGGCCTCCTCGCGGGTGTAGAAGCATCCGTTGCAGATGAAACCGCTGGCTGACTAGCCCCGGCCTTGTGCTGGTGACGCGCCCGGCCTCATCGTGGGTGGCGACCGAGTCTTCCGGCAGCCCGTCCAGGATATGGATCGTGGCCGGGGAACCGTCCGCGTACCGGGAGGCAGCCAACTCGCCGGTCGTGCTGAGGCGGAAGCCTGGCGCGAAACCCTGGCGTTCATTATTCGTGTCCTTCCGGCAAGGCTGCATGAATTCTGAGCGCGGTTCCGGTAGCGTGGGAGCCCCGCGTCCTTGGTGAAGGGAAGGCCCAACGTTGTCGCTGTTCGCTGTGCGGGCGGGCTTCCAGGACCAAACTGAGATGAAGCCTGCCTGCCCGCGCTCGCCCGCGACCCAGTGCCCCGACGTTGGTGGTCGAGACGTTGGCGTGGCGGTGTGGGGGGCGGCACTGGGCCGGAGCGGTCAGTCCGGCG
>JADNEJ010000133.1 GCA_016292295.1 Candidatus Thiodictyon intracellulare | reverse complement strand
GCAGGAGCAAGTCAGTGTCGCGGTCCATCGGGTGGAAGCGGCGCATCGGCAGTAGTACTCCGGCCATCGAGTGGCCATCGGGGTTGATTCCGACAGTGTACCGGACCCGCCGCCTCGACGGGACCCCGAAGTCCGACAGGCTGCTAGGCGGCGTCCTTGGGGATGCGGATTTTCTACCCCGGGAAGATGAGGTCCGGGTCCTTGATGACCTCCCGGTTAGCTTCAAAGATGCGCGGGTAGGCGTTGGCGTTGCCGTAGAAGCGCTTGGCGATGGCCGAGAGGCTGTCGCCCGCCTCCAATGATATAGAAGTCGGCCGCGACGGTCTGGGGCGGGGCGCTGAGTTGGTCGGCCTTGACCTCAGAGACGCCGTAGACGTTGCCGGCCATCAGTACTACCTTCTCCATCGCCTCGGGGCTGTCGGCCGTGCCGGAGAGCGACACCACGCCCTTGTCAAAGGTGACATTCAGATCCTTGATGCCCGGATTGTCTTTCTCGATCTCGGCCTCATTGCCGAAGACCTTCTTGCCGGTGCCCTTCAGAAAATCGAACATACCCATGGTGATTTCCGTTGCTGGTGGTTTTCGGGATCGATGCTCAGGCGAGTCTAAATTAGCATAAAGCCCGGCCCGTGTGCGCTGCGTCTCGACCTCCGGCGGTGGAACTGCTAATGTCGCCCGCCATCGACAAAATCGCGGGAATTTGTGTATGAACGAGATCAGATGTGCGGTCACCGGTGCCGCCGGCCGCATGGGGCGCACCTTGGTGCAGGCGGTCACGGAGTCGGCGGGGCTGGCGCTGGGGGCGGCGACCGAGCGGCCGGGGTCCAGCCTAATCGGGGCGGACGCGGGTGAACTGGCGGGGGTCGGCCGCCTGGGGGTCGCCATCACCGCGGACCTGGCCGCGGTCACCAAGTCCTTCGACGTCCTGATCGATTTCACCGCCCCGGCGGCGACCCTGGCCCACCTGGCACTGTGTCGTGCCGCCGGTCGGGGGATGGTCATCGGCACCACCGGTCTGGATGCAGACCAGCGAGCGGCGGTGGCCGCGGCCGGTGCCGACATCGGCATCGTCTTCGCACCTAACATGAGCGTGGGCGTCAACCTGTGCTTCAAGTTGCTGGACATCGCTGCCCGGGTGCTGGGCGACGAGGTCGATATCGAGATCATCGAGGCCCACCACTGCCACAAGGTGGACGCTCCCTCCGGGACGGCCCTGCGGATGGGCGAGATAGTGGCGGCGGCCCTGGGGCGAGACCTCGGTGAGGTCGCGGTCTACGGGCGTCAGGGCCACACCGGGGCGCGGGAGCGGCGCACCATCGGCTTCGAGACCATTCGGGCCGGGGATGTGGTGGGCGAGCATAGCGTCTGGTTCGCCGCGGAGGGGGAGCGGGTGGAGATCGCCCACAAGGCATCCAGCCGAATGACCTTCGCCCGGGGTGCGGCGCGAGCGGCGTGCTGGCTCGGCAGCTGGGGGCCCGGGGTCTACGACATGCAGGACGTGCTGGGGCTGCGGGACCTCTGAGCGTGGTCAGCGGTCAGTGGGGTTTGAGGGTGGCGGGTCGACCCCGTCTCCTTCAGTCCTCGCAAGAATAGCCGTGGGCGATCAGGCCCTCCTCCAGGTCGTCCGAGACCATCGGGTGGGCAACCAGGTACTGCGCCGCCCGCACCGAGTAGTCGCCGATGGCCTCGTCTACCGCCTCCTCCCAATCCTCCATGACATAGTCGCCGCGCCCGACCCACATGAGGGCGATCAACTCGGCGCGCTGGCGCTGGTTCATCTCCCCGATGCACTCCATGAGTTCGGTGAGCGTGTAGTCCCCGCTATGGTCCGCCAGGATCTGGAGTGCCCAGTCATCGGACGGGCTCGACGGGGTCTCGGGGATCACCACCTCTTCCTTGGACTGGAACTCGCGGGCCTTGGTGATGATGTAACAGATGGTGTCGAGTGGGATGTGCAGCATGGGCGGGGCTCCGAATCGACGCTGGGGAACCGACCGGCGTGGCGCCGTCGCGGACCCGTGGTCTTGTTCTGGGTGTGAAGTGTACTACGCGAACCCTGGGTTTCGGGCCGGGGGATTGCGGGCTGCTGGTGATCGGCTTATAATCGGCTTGTAATTGGGGGGGTGAATCCGGGATGATTGGGGCGCACTTGGGTCCCGATCGATGCATCCTGGCCAATGGAGTTAACCTCAAGCCTATGCCCAATCGTCTTCGCGGCGCTGCACTGGCGCCGGCAGCCCTCATCCTCTCGCGGCCTGCGCCACGGCCACTGAAACCGAGCGGAGTCAGTTGATGGTCGATGCCGGCCAAGAGGCCCAATTCGGTCTCACCGCCTTCGAGTAGAAAAAGCAGCAGACACCCATCTCCGACGATCGGGCCGCAAACCAACAACTGTAGGCGGTCGGTGAGCGCATCGCGCGGGTAGCGCGGGTGTCCAATGCCCGCTGGGAGTTCGTGCTCTTCGAGGACAAGGAGCTCAACGCCTTTGCCCTACCCGAGGGCAAGGTTGGGGTCAACACCGGCATCCTGCCGATCACGAGAGACGAGGCGGGACTCGCGACCGTGGTCGCCCACGAGATCGACCACGTCAGCGCCCGCCACGGGACGGAGCGGATGTCCCAGGGGATGGCAGTGCAGGTGGACGGGGCTATCCGGTCCGTGGCCCTGGAGGCCGCCGGCTACGGCGGCGCGACCTAGGGTCTGGCGACGCAGGCCTATGGACTGGGCACCCAGTATGGGTTGCTGCTGCCGTACTCGTGACTCCAGGAGTCGGAGGCCGACCGTATCGGGCTCATATACATGGCGCGCCGGTTATGACCCGCGGGAGGCGATTGCCTTCTGGCGCCGCTTCTGGGCCTATAACGCCGGTCGCGGCGGCAAGGAGCTCGAATTCCTGAGCACCCATCCGCTGGACGAGACCCGTATCGCCGAGCTGCAAAAATACCTTCCCCAGGCCATGGCCGAGTATCAACGCTCGGAGGGCGGGGCTGAGGACCGGTGTCCAGCCGCGCCTGGGAGCGTCCCGCGGGCCTTTGGCCGCGGGTCGTGGTGCTGGTGTTGCCGCTCCTGGCGAGGTGTGGGCCCGCTGACCAGGGGGACGCGGTTCGCGGCCGGCACACGGCCAAAGCGCCGCCGGGCGAGGTCCCGGCTTATCCCCAGCGTCCTGGCGATCCCGGCCGGGGTTATGACGCACTGCTCAACCGCGTGACAGACACCTGCGGCCTGCCCTACCGCGCCTATGCCACGGCGGTGGCGCAGTCCGGCGGCAAGGCGAGGCAGGACCCGGGACCCCAGTTCCCGGGGCGCACCGAGCGCAACGCGCGGCTACCCTAACCCGCTGACCGCCTACCAGGCGGCCGCCGGGGTGGAACTGGTGATCACCAACTGTCTCGCCTGCCATGCCGCGAGCCTTGATGACCAACTCATCATGGGCCTGGGAAACGCCTTCCTGGATATGACCCAGGACCCACTGACCGAGGTCGTGTCCGCCGATGCTAGGGTGATGGCGCCGGCCGAGCGTGCGCAGTGGCAGCGCTGGGCGGACCGCGTCACGGTCCTCTCCAGCTACATGATGACCGACACCGTCGGGGTGAACAGCGCCGATAACCTGATCCTGGCCCTCATGGCCCACCGCGATCCCAAGACCCTGGCCTGGTCCACCCGGCCGCTCTTGGAACCGCCGCCGCAACGGCCTCTGCCGGTGGCCGTGCCGCCCTGGTGGAACCTGCGCAAGAAGCACGCCCTGTTCTACAGCGCGCAGGGGGGGCGCGGCGATCAGGCATTGCTACCTGATGCTCGCCGCGGCCACCTGCACCGATACGCTCGCCCAGGCCCAGGCCCAGGCCCAGGCCCAGGCGCTGGACGCCTAGTTCGTCGACGTGCGCGCCTATCTGGTCACCCTGGCGCCGCCCAAGTACCCCTACGCCATCGACCAGGCACTGGCGGCGCGCGGTGATGCGCTCTTACAGTCCGACTGCAAAGGTTGCCACGGCACCTACGGCGAGGACGAGCGCTACCCTAACCGGGTCCTGGCCCTGGGCGAGGTGGGAGCGGACCCGGAATTGACGCGTGCCGGCTACAGCGATGAGGACCGCTTCCGCGTCTGGTTTGCGCAGTCCTACTACGGCGAACTGTCCCAATTCACCCCGGCCCTGGGCTATCTGGCCCCGCTCTTGGACGGGGTCTGGGCGAGTGCCCCCTACCTGCGCATAACGACGCCGTGCCGACGCTGGCCGCACTGCTCGGCAGTCGCGCACGACCGGCCTACTGGCGCCTGCGCCGCACCGCGGCCGGACAATGCGTCTATGACCGCGATGCGCTCGGCTGGGCCTACGAGATCCTGGCCGAGGGCAAGTCCGCCGCCATGAGCTGGGACGAGCGCAACCGCACCTACGACACCAGCGGCAAGGGCTACGGCAACGGCGGCCACACTTTCGGTGCTCGGTTGTCGGCGGCCGAGCGTTGCGCCCTGCTCGAGTACCTCAAAACCCCCTGAGATCCGCTCTGAGACCCGCTAATTTTCTGAAAGGCCAAAATAGTGCTTGCACCGCAAGACAGTTGTCCGTATAGTCATCCGATCAGATGCGGGGTGGAGCAGTCTGGCAGCTCGTCGGGCTCATAACCCGAAGGTCGTAGGTTCAAATCCTGCCCCCGCTACCAATATAAACAAGAGTTTATCGGTTATTCCGTTAAACTCTTTTTCGTTGCCAAGCGAAAAAGCAGCCGCAGCGTCGCTGGATTTCGGTGAGGTGCAAGCGTTCGTCGGCTTCGTCAGCGCTCGGGGCGGCTCTGGACAACAGCAAGGGGGGCACGTTATGATCGCAGAGATTGCAAATTTCGGCATTATAAATTTCGGCATTATGTAGGATAACGAACATGGCTATTTGGATTCAGTGGCTTGTCTGCGAGTTCCTGATTCTGAGCCAGCCCCGGCAGCCGGATTTCTCACTGAAATCTGGGAGATCCCAGCACCCACCCGCCCGTATCGCACTGAGTTGTTGCCAGACTCTGCGTAACCAATTGATTCGATAACTATGTTGAAGTTGTTATATAATGCCGGAAAATCTCGTCTTGGAGCATCTGCGCGCGATCCGGGGGGATGTCTCAGACATCAAGGAGCGCATGGCGCGTGTCGAGCTGCGCCTGTCCGCCATCGAACAGACCTTGGATGGTGCCCTGTCCGACAGTGACCGCGGCGCTGGCCAGTGGTTCATCAAGCGCATGGAGCACATTAACGGCGCTTGGAGCTGAGAAGCTGTCCAACACCCGAGACCGGCCCAACACCCGAGACCGGCGGCTTGGGGTCTTCGCTCCCGGCCACTGTCACAGGCGACCTCGCGGCTTCTCGAGGCCATTTTCCGGGTGACCGATTTCTTTCCACAATTTCTATGTCAGATTGTGTGGATAATTTTGTGGGGCAGGGTGGGGCGCGTTTGGCGGCGCTGGAAAAATGATTGGAGCCCAGTCCTTGACCAGGGGGGGTTGGCGAAGACTCCACAGCACCTGTGTCCTCCTCTGTGGATAGCCTGTGGGGGCGGGCACCAAGCGGCTGGCGGGCTAAATAATAGCGGCTGCAGGTCAAGTGCCGCCCGGCAGGGCCGGTGGCCTGACGTAGACTGGACATCCCGCTCGGGCACTGTCTCGGCGTTGCCGCGTAGCGCGGCGCCTTGTCCCAGCCGGGGTGTAGTCTCAATTGGAGCAACAGGATGTCTCTCAACGAAGCCGATACCTGCCGGGTCCTAGTTACCCCCAGGTGGCGTGCGGCCGGGTGGGAAGACCAGCCCCACCTGATCGCCGAACAGCAGACCTTCACGGACGGACGCGTAGACATCGCCGCCGGCAAGACCCGGCGCGGCGAGCGCAAGCGAGTGGACTAACGGCCACTGGATCATCGAGTTCGATTTCTTGACCGGTACCGAGTCAAACCTCAGCGCCTTCCCCACACCCGACGAGAAAGAACGTGGTCCTGGTCCTGGTCCTGGTCCTGGTCCTGGTCCTGGTCCTGGTCCTGGTCCTGGTCCTGGTGCGGGTGATCAATCGGCTGACCGAATTCAAGCAGATCATCGGGCGCGGTATACTCAGCTAATGCCAAATTTTGGGTTTCCTCACCGACCGGTTATTTCAAAGTTCTCCGTCAGCAAGGAGCGCAAGTC
>JADNEJ010000186.1 GCA_016292295.1 Candidatus Thiodictyon intracellulare | reverse complement strand
AATTCTTTAAGAAAAAAGTTCTGTATAACAAGTATTACGAATCATTTGACGGGTTGCGCAAAGCCTGCGCAGACTTCTTCAGCAACCCTAGTGAGTGCCATGGCGACTTGCACTCCTTGCTAACGGAGAACTTTGAAATTTGAAATAACCGGTCGGTGAGAAAACAGAAAATTTGGCATTAGCTGAATATAATGCCGTATTTTTCATTAATTCAGCGCTCTCGTGACTGCGCTGCAATATAACCCATCCCAGTGATTCCTGTACACCGCGCTCCACTTTGGCGGCGACCTTGGGGTCACCGCGAAAGGCGTGCGTGGGAGCGGCTTCAGCCGCGACGAGGCCACGACAGCTTGCGCGGTCGCGTCGCGGCTGAAGCCGCTCTCACCGGGTCACGGCCTGACGTTCACGGTAGAGCCTTGAACCGCGAGCGGGCGGAGATGACCGCAGGGATCTGGGCCGCTCAGCCCGGCGGGGCGCCGCCGCGTTCCCGCGCCAGGAGTCGCTCGGTTAGGTAAATCGGTTAGGTAAAGGGCGGCAAGCGAGCGAGCCTCGTCGAAGTCGTCGCGCGCGAGAAGCGCATCCAGTGCGTCCAGGCGCCAGGGGACGACCTCGATGGGCTCGGGTTCGTCGCCGAGCAGGCGACTGGGGTAGAGTGCACGAGCAAGGGCGATCAGGCTGCAGTGGCCGATGTAGCCTGGGACTATGAAGACGCGGCCCAGGACCTGCAGGTCGCGGGCGGCGCAGCCGACCTCCTCTTGCAGTTCCCGGTTGGCGGCGGCCACGGGGCCCTCCCCGGGTTCCACAATGCCCTTGGGCAGCCCCAGTTCATAGCGCTCGCTTCCGGCCCCATATTCGCGGATTAGGGGCAGGGTGTGGGCGTCCAGCAGAGGCACGATCAGTACCGAGTCGGCCCCGCCGGGGATGCGCTCGAAGGTACGTCGGGCGCCGTTGGTGAACTCCAGGTCCACCTCCTCGACGTGGATGAGGCGGCTGCGGGCGACTAAGCGCGGGACGAGAATTTTGGGGCCGGTGGCCATGCGCGGCGCCGCGCACGGGTGCCCCGGCAGGCGCACAGAGTTTCAATCACGGGGACCGCGACCATGACCACGATCGACTGGGAACGCATCGACGACTGTTTTCTCGACATGGACGGGACCCTGCTCGACCTGCACTTCGACAATCATTTTTGGCTTGAACACGTTCCGCTTCGCTACGCGGACGCCCAAGGGATCACCATCGAGGCGGCCAAGACGCAGCTGCGTACCCGCTACCAGGCGATCGAAGGGACGCTCGAATGGTACTGCGTGGACCACTGGAGCCGGGAACTCGGGTTGGACATCACCCTCCTCAAGGCCGAGGTGGACCACCTGATCACCGTCCACCCACATGCTGTGGACTTTCTCTGCGCCCTGGCCGAGCGCGGCAAGCGTCGAGTGCTGGTCACCAACGCACACCAGAAGACCCTGGCACTCAAGCTGGACCGCACGCGGCTGGCCGGCCACTTCGAGCGCATCATCTCCGCCCACGACCTGTGGTTACCGAAAGAGGCCCCGGCTTTTTGGCCACGCCTGCGCGCGGTGCGGCCCTTTGACCCGGCCCGCACCCTGTTCATCGACGACAACCCGCGCGTCCTGCGCGCCGCCCGTACCTTCGGCATGGGCTCGCTGATCGCGGTGCTGAAACCAGACTCCCAGGCGCCACGGCGGGTGCAGGATGAGTTCCCGGCGATCGGCGACTTCGCGGAACTGCTCCCGGGGCTGCTCGCCTGAGCGTCGCGACACTGCTGGTCCGCGAGCGGACGCCAACCCTTCGCGGACCAATGCTCACTAAATCTCAGGATCAGGACTCGCTGGGCTCGCCGATCGGCCTACCCGGCGCCTGGCTGGCCGGTTGATCCTCACCCGCCCTGACTCCCCCCGGCTTGCGTCGCCGACACCGTCGCTTTTTGGCGGGTTCAGCGGCAGTCTGCGCCTGCACCGCAGCCGACTCCGACGGTCCCGGGACGTCGGCCCGTGCGTCCGGTGGGCTGCCCGGGGAATGACTCGCCGCGGCGCAGGTCAAGGCCGCCTGCTCTGGCGCACGGTGCCCCCGGCGCGGCGCACTGGCGGGGGGCGTCGCCGCTACCGCGGCGGCGTCCGGCAGCGCCGCGACAGACGCCGCGGCAGGGCCGTTGCTCAGACCACGTACACGGGCTATCCACGCTCTACGGTCCGTCCCTACGGTCATGACCGGGCGGACCACCGCGGCCGTCGCGGTCCGAACGGTATTCCCGATCCTCCCGGTCCGGGCGCAGTCGGCTGCGATAGTTGATCTCAGGCAACAGGGACGACTCCACCGGTGCCTTGGCGCCGATGAAGCGCTCAATGCCCGGCAGGCAAAAGGCGTAGGTTTCGCACACGAAACTGATGGCGTCCCCGGCCGCCTCGGCGCGGGCGGTACGCCCGATGCAGTGGACATAGTCCTCCGCATCCTCCGGCAGATCATAGTTGACCACATGGGTTACGTCCGGGATATGCAGGCCGCGCGCCGCCACGTCTGTGCCCACCAGCACCGGCAGGTCGCCGTCGGTGAAGCTTTTCCGCAGCTTCAGCCGCTTCTTCTGGGGCACGTCGCAGGACAGCACGGCGGTGTTGATGCCGTTGCCTTAGAGGTAGCCCCAGACCCGATCGGCCTCTCGCTTGGTGTTGACGAAGACCATCACCCGCGGGTCCTCCTAGGTCCGCACCAGCTCGATCAGCAGCGGAATCTTCTCCGAATTGGCGGTCATGTAGCAGCACTGGCGCACCTGGTCAGCCGTGATCTTTTCCGACTCGATCTTCACTAGTTGGGGGTTGTTCATGTGCTCATAGGCGAGTTCCAGGACCCGGTAGGACGGGGTCGTGGAGAACAGCATCTCCAGGCGCTCCTTCGGGGGCAGCATGTGTCGCAGCAGAAAGCGGATGTCATTGATAAACGACAGGTCGAACATGCGGTCGGCCGGGTCGAGGACCACCACCTCGACCCGGCCGAGACTAAAGACGTGCTGCTTGAAATAGTCGATCAGGCGCCCCGAGGCGCCGATCAGGATGTCGACTCCGGCGGCCAAGTGGTCGCGCTGCTCCTGGTAGCTGGTACCATCGAACACCAGCTCCACGCGAAACTCGGTGTGATGGTCGAGCAGCAGGGTGTCCTTGTAGATCTGCACCGCCAGTTCCCGGGTCGGCGCCACGATCGGGGCGCGTGGCTGGGACTGGTGGCTGGACGGCGGGGGCTCTGCGAGGCCAGCAGGCGCTCCAGGATCACCAGGAGTAAGGCGGCGGTCTCACCGGTGCCGGTCTGGGCCTGCCCCGCGACGTCCTGGCCCGCCAGGACAATCGGCAGGGTGGCGGACTGGATCGGGGTGCGGTGGGTGAATCTGGCATCGGCCAGCCCCTCAAGGACGCTGAGGTCCAGGTCGAAGTGGTCGAACCTGGTTGCGGTCATTTGTTTCTATATAATTGAAATATTTGATTTTTATCTGAGTGCGGACCTCGCTAAAGGCAAGGCTTGCAAATTCTTTGCGCTTTGGATCAAATAGCATCTTAACCATTGGGTCTAAATCCGCGCCAATTTGCCCACCGCCCTCCTGCCCCTGCCCCTGCCGCTGCGCGCGCCGGGGTATACCCGAGTTAGAACGAACCGTCCGGCCGGTACCGCCCGAACGCCCAGCCGGCCCACAGAGCGCGCGGGTCCTTGAGGCGCGGTTCCCCCGACAACCACGCGAAACCAAACGGAGCCGACTTCAGTGAGCGATTGCATCGTCCATGTGACCGATGTCTCTTTCCAGGATGAGGTGCTGAAATCCTCCAAACCCGTCCTGGTCGACTACTGGGCCGATTGGTGCGGGCCCTGTAAGATGATTGCCCCAATCTTGGACGAGATCGCCGATGAATACGCTGGCCGACTCAAGGTGGTTAAGCTCAACATCGACGAAAACGCCAAGACCCCCCCCCTCTACGGCATCCGCGGCATCCCGACGCTGATGCTGTTCCGTGAGGGCGAGGTGGAGGCAACTAAGATCGGTGCTGTCTCCAAGTCCCAGTTGACGGCCTTTATCAACAGCAATCTCTGATCCCCGACCCTTCCCGCGGACCTCGGGCCCGCGGCCACTGTCGCCGGCCGGGTCCGACAGGGATCCCAGGTCGGTTTTTGGGGCGCATCGAGCGGTCGCTGCGTGCCTCCGCCGGTGGGCCCCCGTGGCACCCGGCTGAGCACCCCATTAACCCACGCGGCGTTCGTCCGGACGCCCCTTCGCGGTGTGTAGCCCCCCCCGAGAGCCGTCCCCCCTTGACGCTGATCCCTCGCGGGATGCCCAACACCTCCCCTGACCTCTGCCTCAGAAGACCCGAATGAACCTAACCGAACTGAAAAAAACGCCGGTGCCCGAGCTGGTCGAGCTGGCGCAGTCCATGGAGATCGAAGGTGTCGGACGCTCCCGCAAACAGGACTTGATCTTCGCCATCTTGAAGGCCCAGGCCAAGCGCGGCGAGGACATCTCGGGCGACGGCGTCCTGGAAATCCTCACCGACGGCTTCGGCTTCCTGCGCTCCGCGGACGCCTCCTATCTGGCCGGACCCGACGACATCTATGTCTCCCCGAGCCAGATCCGCCGCTTTGCACTGCGCACCGGCGACACCATTTCGGGCAAGATCCGGCCGCCCAAGGACGGCGAGCGCTATTTCGCGCTGCTGAAGGTCAACGACATCAACTTCGACCGGCCAGAAAACGCCAAGTCTAAGATCCTGTTCGAGAACTTTACGCCACTCTTTCCGCAAAAGCGGCTTGGCCTGGAGATCGGCAACGGCAGCACCGAGGACATCACGGCGCGCACCATCGATCTGGTAGCACCCATCGGCAAGGGTCAACGCGGCCTCATCGTGTCCCCGCCAAAGGCAGGTAAGACAATGATGTTACAGAATATCGCTCAATCCATCGGGCACAACCACCCGGACTGCTACCTGATCGTGCTGCTGATCGACGAACGCCCGGAAGAGGTCACCGAGATGTCGCGCTCGGTGCGCGGCGAGGTCATCTCATCCACATTCGACGAACCCGCCACCCGCCATGTGCAGGTCGCCGAGATGGTGATCGAGAAGGCCAAGCGCCTGGTGGAGCACAAGCGCGACGTGGTGATCCTGCTCGATTCCATCACCCGGCTCGCGCGCGCCTACAACACCGTGATTCCCTCCTCCGGCAAGGTGCTCACCGGCGGCGTGGACGCCAACGCACTGCAGCGGCCCAAGCGCTTCTTCGGCGCCGCCCGCAACGTGGAGGAAGGGGGCAGTCTCACCATCCTCGCCACCGCCCTGGTGGACACCGGCTCACGCATGGACGACGTCATCTACGAAGAGTTCAAAGGCACCGGCAACATGGAGATCCACATGGACCGGCGGATCGCCGAGCGGCGCATCTTCCCGTCCATCAACATCAACCGCTCCGGTACCCGCCGTGAAGAGCTCTTGATGCCCGCCGCTGAACTGCAGAAGATGTGGATACTGCGCAAGATCCTGCACCCCATGGACGAACTGGCCGCCATGGAATTTCTCCACGACAAGCTCAAGGCGACCAAGACCAATGGGGAGTTCTTCGACTCCATGAAGGGGTAGGGTCTGCCGCGCGGACCGGTAGGCTAAGGTTCGACCCGGATCAGACGCGTGAGCGAATGGCTCCAAGGGTCCAGGTCCTGCTCAAACCAGTGGGCCTTGAGCGCTTTCTTCTCGGCCTGCTGGGCGAAAAAGGCCGCCTGGGCGAACTTACCCGCCGTGATCAAGGCCTCGGTCGCCTCCAGGTCGTCACGCGCCTGACGCAGCCAGCGGTCCGCGTCCTCCCGTACCCGCACAACGCTCATAAAGCACCCGCCCCTCGGCCAAGATGCGCCGGATGAAAGGCCGGTGCGACATGGCCGCAAGCTCCCCCGGGGTTAGCACCACCGGCTCCACCGGTCAAGGGCTGTCCTTGGCAACAGTCGCAGCACCCGCCCGATGTGCTTCAGTGGCCCATCGAGCGTCTCCCACACTAGCAGCCGAACTTAGCGACCGGCGCCACCGCCTGAGGCCCTTTGGCGGGCTTTTGTCGCAAAAAAGAGACTATTTTCAGCTAGAAACGCAGTTTTCCGCGGTGTTCCCCTGACTGCAGACGTA
>JADNEJ010000526.1 GCA_016292295.1 Candidatus Thiodictyon intracellulare | reverse complement strand
ACGGAGAACTTTGAAATAACCTGTCGGTGAGGAAACCGAAAATTTGGCATTAGCTTAGTATATCCACCGGGAACCGCAGGATCGAGGTCAGCGGACGCACCGCACCTCCGCTTGGATTCCCCTCATCGTTCAATCAGGAGATCAAACTCATGTTTGCCTTCTGTCCACCCAACCAAGCACTGGAGCGGCCGCAGCCGCGGTCGCGACGGCTGGGCTAGCTCGATACGCTGTTTTCGATCCTTACACTGGGAGTTGGCGGGCGCGCAATCCGCGCTCGCCGCAAACTGCTCGGTCTTCAGCGAGACTACGCACGGGCTTTACACCTGTACCGTGGACCTGGGCGTGACCACGCTGAATTATGTAGTAAAGGGTGGAAATGGAGCACCTGGCAAGGGTAAAGGTGGAGGTTCTACAGCTGCTGAAGTTTCGAAGTTTCCGGCTTTTCCAGGGGGGCACCGGAGGAGCGGGGGGGTAGCGGTGGGGGGATTTTCGAGAGGTTTGCTGAGATCCACGCAAACCCCTACGAAAACTCCCGACCCAAAGTGTTTGGCCCTGCGCGGGTTTCAGAACCCGGAAACTTCAGTGCAGATGGAGGTTCTGGGGCGAAGATCACGGGCAGCCTGAGTGGCTTCACGCCCGGTCAGACCCTCTACATCGCGGTAGGGGGCAACGGCTCGCGCGATGAAGCTAGTAGTCTCTCTTTTAGGTGAACTGGGTGGTGCCGGTAAGAGCGCGGGTGCCAACGGTAGCCATGAGGCCGCCTACTCCGACGGCGGCGGTTTCGGTGGCAACGAGGGTGCGGGCGCTGGGCAAAGCACCGCCCCCCAGAAGTCTGAACGGCGGCGACGACAGCGGCTATGATGCCGGTGGCGGTGGCTGGAGCGCCGCCGGCAACGGCGGCGTCCCCTACGGCAGCAGCAGCTTCGTGCCCGCGGGCGCCGCCGCGGTGGTGTCCGCTGAAGCTCCGTCAGTTACCCTCACGCTCCGTCAGTTACCCTCACGCTGACGATGCCGGCGCCCACGGTAACGGGCATCAACCTGGTCGCGGGTCCGACGGCGGGCGGACAACTCGTAACCATCACCGGGACGGACCTGACCGGTGCGACGGCGGTGACGCTCGGCGGTACGCCCTGTACCCCGGTGATCGTCACGTCCATGACCACGCTGACCTGTACCACCGGGGCGCACGCGGGGGGCCAGGTGGTGAGCGTTATGGTAACGACACCTGGTGGGACCACCGCGGCCAATACGCTGTACCCACCGCGGCCAATACGCTGTACCGCTATGCGTTCGCGCCGCCGGCGTCGGGCATACCAATCCCTACCCTGTCGGGCTGGGCGCAATTGATTGTGGTCAGACGGGGCGGTTGCGCGCCCCACCACTTTTGAGTTTTGAGGAATGCACATGATCGAACCAGTCCCCGACCGGACAGCAGTCGCAGGGTCCGCCGTGCGGAGCGAGCCCCTGACCGAAGAGCAGCAAACCCTGATCGTCCGTCATGCGCCGGATCCTGTCGGCAATCATCCGGGACCTGACCCCGGCGCCCAGGATGCGCCATCTGCTGCGTGACGCAACCGCTGCGTGACGCAACCATTGAGGACGTGCGTCACTGCCTGCTGCTGATCGCGGCCTGACATGCTGACCCGGTCATACGTCCATCTTGCCGGCCTGTCCCTGGGACCCCTGTTGCTCGCCCTCACGCTGGCGGCGCTCGGGGCCCTAGCCGCCTCGTCAGCCGCGACCGCCTGGTCCTATCAGGGCGCGACCGGGTCGGCCCAGTGGGCGGACCTGTCGCCGGACTTCGCGGCCTGCCGCACGCGTCAGCAGCAGTCACCGATCGACATTCGCATGGTCCAGCCGATCCCTTATGAACCGCTCCAGCCGCGGTATCGCTCCCAACCCTTGGGCGCGGTCAACGACGGTCGCGGCGTCAATGTGCTGGTCCAGCCCGGGGGTGAACTGCGCGTCGGCGGCCTGACCTACGACCTGGCTGCACTGCATGTGCATGCCCCCGGGGAGACCCTGATCAATGGGGTGGTGGCGGCGGCGGAGATCCATCTGGTGCACCGTGATCCGGATGGCCGGCGCGCGGTCGTGGTGGTCTCGATCCAGCCCGGGCCGCACCCCAACACAGCACCCTGGTGCGCATCGCCGAGCGCCTGTCGCTGATGGCGGGGGAGCTGGTGAACTACCGGCAGGTAGACATCAATCCACTGCTGTTGTTCTCGCCTGAGAAGGGCTATTACCGCTACACGGGGTCGCTCGCCAACCCGCTCTGCAGCGAGCCGGTCACCTGGTTCATCCTCGCCACACCGGTGGAGTTGTCGCCCGAGCTGATCGGGTGCATCGCGCAGGCGACCGGGGGGCAATGCCCGCCTGGCGCAGCCGCTCAACGGCCGTCCGGTCTTCGCCTCGTTGCCGCACTGAGGGACGCGCGGCTCGTGTGCGGTGCTCCGGGGTCGCGGCGCACGCGCAGTCTGTTTTTCTCCGGTGCCGGAAACTATACTCACAGGCTTTACCAGTTCTGACCCCCAGCGGAGTACCCCATGAAGAAGGTCGAAGCGATTATCAAGCCATTTAAGCTCGACGACGTCCGGGAGGCCCTGTCCGCCACCGGCATCACCGGCATGACCGCCATCGAGGTCAAGGGCTTCGGGCGGCAGAAGGGCCACACTGAGCTCTACCGCGGGGCCGAGTATGTCGTGGATTTCCTGCCCAAGGTGAAGGTGGAACTGGTAGTGGCGGACGAGAACCTGGAGGCCTGCATCAACGCCATCACAGCCGCCGCGCGCACCGGCAAGATCGGCGACGGTAAGATCTTCGTCTCCGAGGTGACGCGGGTGGTGCGCATTCGTAGCGGCGAGGAGAACGAGGCCGCGGTCTGAGGCGGCCCCGACCGGTTTCCCCCCTGGGGCAGCCTTCCGTTAGCTAGCCGATGCGCGCGGGCGCACCTCTCCCGCGAGCTAATTTTTGTCGAGTCCGATATAGTCCCAGAGCTTGCGGGTCACACCGATCTCGGCCGGGGCCGGTTCGTTGGAGATGAAGCGCCCAGCCTTGCGATTGACGTCCAGAACCCGCTGGGCGTCAGCGGCGAGTTTTTCCTCCCCCAGCGCCTTGTAGGCAGCAACCAGGACCTCGAGTGCTTCCTTCACCGCACTGGTGCGCTGGAAGTATTCAATGACATAGTTGGCGCGGTTGACCGCCGCCACGTAGGCCTGACGCTTCATGTAGTAGCGGGCCACGTTGACCTCGTTTTTAGCCAGATTATTGCGCAGATAGACCATGCGCTGGCGGCTATCGGGGGTGTACTTGCTGTCGGGGAAGCGCTTGATCAGCTCGGAAAAGTCGACAAAGGCGTCGAGCGCGGAGCCGGGGTCGCGCTGGGACGGGTCAGTGGGGACGTAGCGGTCCAGGAAGCCGACGCTGCGGTTGTAATTGACGATTCCCTTAAGGAAATAAGCATAGTCAACGAAGGGATTTTGGGGGTAGAGTTTAATGAAGCGGTCGGCCGCGGCGATGGCGGCCTCCGGTTCCTCGGCCTTGTAGTTGGCATAGGCGATATCGAGCTGGCCTTGCATGGCGTAGCGGCCGAAGGGGTAACGCGCCTCGAGCTTTTCGTACAACTCGATCGCCTTCTTGTAGCTGCCCGAATCCATCTCGGAGGCGGCGGTGGCGTAGAGCTTGGAAGCGTTCCAGCCTTCGGTCTCGTCGTACTCCTTGCCCTTGAACATCGAGCAGGCGCTGATCGAGGTCCCAATCAGCAATGCAATCAGCAGCAGCGTGGCCAGTCGTGTTAGGGTGCGGCTCATGTCAGGTGTTTACCAGTCTCTAAATATGGCGAGTATACCCGATGGGGCCTGGTTGAGTTCCGGCGGCGCTCGCGTTTTCCGGGGCTACGCGGGATGAGCGCCGGGCCGGTGTTCCGCGTCCAGCGCGCACTGCGAGTCGCGGCCGCGAGCGCAGGCCAGCGTCTGGATCAGGCCCTGGCCCAGGCCTGGCCCGAGTTCTCGCGCGGGCGCATCCAACAATGGATCGAGGCCGGGCAGGTGCTGGTGGACGGCACGCCGCGCCGCTGCCGCGAGCGGGTCTGGGGCCATGAGGCGGTCGCGCTCGACGCTGAATTGGCTGCCGTCGGGCGCGACCTACCCCAGGCGATCCCGCTCGCGGTCGTCTACGAGGATGCAACGCTGCTGGTGATCGATAAGCCCGCGGGGCTCGTGGTCCATCCGGCCGCCGGCAACCCGGACGGCACCCTGCTCAACGCCCTGCTGCACCATGCGCCTGAGCTGGCCGCCGTGCCGCGGGCGGGCATCGTGCACCGGCTCGACAAGGACACCACCGGCCTGCTGGTGGTGGCCAAGACCCTGCAGGCGCATTGCTCACTGGTGTCCCAGCTCAAAGAGCGTAGCGTGCACCGAGAGTATCGGGCGCTGGTGGTCGGGGATCTCGCGTGCGGCGGGTCCGTGGCAGTCCCCATCGGCCGGCACCCGACCCAGCGTACGCGCATGGCGGTAGTCCCGGATGGGCGTGCGGCACTGACCCGCTACCGGGTGTTGGAGCGCTACCCGGGCCACTGTTTGCTGGGGGTGGAGTTGGCGACCGGGCGTACCCATCAGATTCGGGTGCATCTGACCCATGTGCGCCATCCCCTGGTCGGTGATCCGGTCTATGGGGGGCGGACGCGCCCGCCCAAGGGGTGCGACCCGGCCCTGGTCGCGGCCATCCAGGGCTTCACGCGCCACGCCCTGCACGCCATCCGCTTGGGGCTTCGGCACCCCGAGACCGGTCGCCCGATGGCCTGGGAGGTACCGATGGCGGCCGATCTGGAGTCCCTGCTCGAACTCTTCCGACGGGAGGCGGTGCGTGGAACTGATCCGACCTGACTGGCCGGCCCCCCCGTGGGTCCATGCCGGTTCGACCACCCGCAGCGGCGGGGTCAGCACCGAGGCCTATGCCTGCCTCAATCTGGGCGACCACGTGGGAGATGCACCGCGCCGGGTCGCGCGCAACCGCGCCCTGGTGCGCGCCGCCCTGGACCTGCCGGCGGCGCCCCTCTGGCTGACCCAGGTCCACGGGTGCGCGGTGGCGCAGAGCCACTCGGCGGTGCCGGGTGAGGTGGCGGACGCGGCCATTACCCGGCGGTCCGCGGCGGTGTGTGCGGTGCTGACCGCTGACTGTCTGCCGCTCTTGATCTGTGACCGGCGGGGTCGTGCGGCGGCGGCGGTCCATGCGGGCTGGCGCGGCCTGGCCGCGGGGGTCATCGAACGGACCCTGGAGGCTCTGGGCGAGGTACCCACTGACCTTCTGGTGTGGCTGGGCCCGGCGATCGGCCCCGCGGCCTTCGCGGTGGGACCGGAGGTCCGTGCCGCCTTCCTCGCCGTCGACCCCGGCGTCGCGTCCGCCTTCCGTCCCGGCGCGGGCGATCGGTGGCTCGCCGACCTCTACGCCCTCGCGCGCGCCCGGCTTGGGCAGGCGGGGGTCACGCGGGTGTTCGGTGGCGGTTACTGTACCTGGTCCGACCCGGAGCGCTTTTTTTCCTTCCGCCGCGATGGCGTGACGGGGCGAATGGCTAGCCTGATCTGGTTGAGTGAGCCAGCGGACCAAGACGAAGAATTTGATTTAGCGTTAAATGAGCGCAGATGAACGTCAATGGACCGACACCATGTGTGAATTTCGTGTGCTACCGTGAGGGTCGTTTGTTCCGGCAGAGAAGCGCTGTGCATCGAAGCGTAAATCCCTGCACCTTTGCAACTCTGCGCCCTTTTCCGGGTGAAGGCCGGTGGCTGGAGAGACTTTGATGACCGACTGGAATATGCTGACCCTAGTAGGCCAGGACCGGCCCGAGATCGTTGCCCGGGTGACCCGCGTCCTCTACGAGGCGAGATACAACCTAAGGGAGGCGTCCATGCTGCGCCTGGGCGGTAACTTCACCATCCTGCTGATGGTCTCAGGGGGCTCCCGGCGCGGATCTGGCGTCGGTCCTGGCTACGGTGGCCGCGCAGCTTGGGCTGCGTGTACACATGGGCCCGGTCCAGGGTGGTCTGTACCAGCACCTGGTGCTGAACATCGCGGTGCGGCATCTGCCTGGACGGGACCAAGATTCACGCCAACGCTAGCCGCCACAGCGCCTTGTCCTATGGGCATGCCGAGGCCCTGGAGGCGCACCTGC
>JADNEJ010000106.1 GCA_016292295.1 Candidatus Thiodictyon intracellulare | reverse complement strand
ACGGACGGTACGTGGCCACGCTCCAGATCATAGGGGTGATACAGGATGCCCAGTTTACGGATCTGCTCACCAGCCACCAGCCTGCGCCTGTCGTGCCAGGGTCTGTTCGGCTTCGGCCGCGACCCATTCGGTCAGGGCGGCGTCGATCCGGGCCGCGAAGGTTGGTGGTCGGCCGCGCGGATGGGCGACCTGCGCGTCATACGCCCGTTGCGTGGCGCGCGCCGCGTCCACCAGCATCTGGACGGCCACCACCGCCGCATTGGCCTGTCTGACCTGCCGATCCAGGTGCAGACTGGTCCCCTCGGACACTTCATGCGGACCATGAAAGAGATCTGAGGCATGCTGGGCGCCGAGGTCTTGCTACTGGTGGTGCCGCAACGCCTTGGCTTCGTCACTGGTGCCTTGGATCACGTACGATCGGGCGCGTACTGTTCCACCAGAATGAAATTCGACACCGGCTCAATGGTGACCAGGCAGACGTCGGGGTGAAAGGCCTCATCCTCACAGACCGCCAACTCCCGCGGCGGCATGCCAACAGCGAGGAGGACCCGCTGCTTCTGCGCCTGTTTGGCCACCGCCTCCTGCACCTGCACCGTCACCGCATACTGGCGGCCGTAGGAGGCCCCGTCGACCGCCGACAGGCCGCTCAATTCTAGGAACTCACATACCAACCGCACGCCGGCGCCGGCCCGCAGGGTGATGGTCAGATGTATCACCACGGCCTTGATCACAAATCCGCCCAAGGCTGGCCGGCTCATGTGGGTTTGCGCGCGCAAGACCATGTTCTGCAAGGGAGCGGAGACGCCGTGACTGAACAAGGTGGGCAGAATTATGATCAAGGCCCATCACCACCACCAACTGATGAAGCAAGCGTACCCCCGCCGGGGTCGCCAGGCACGCCGCCACCTCCACCGGCAGCTCCGCCAACGGCGGCGCCGCGCAGCGTACTGCGCGTCGCCACCTGGCGGCGCAACGGTTGTCCCCGTGCCAACTGGACCGACGCCACGCTGAGCTTTTCTGCCCGCTCCAGACGTGCGCGGTGCTTCACCATGCACCGCCGCTCGCCAACCAGCAACGGGCGGGTGGCGAACGCCCGGCATCTGGGCTAAAGTTTCTCGCGGCAGGACCTTTGGACATTTTTTACTACCCTGGGTTAGTTTGCATTTCCAAGGGTATGAAAGTTCGCAGGTCCTGCCAGCTACTTCGACGCTTACGACAGACTTAAATAATTGTTTTTTGTATTATTTATTATTCAAAGCCACGTAGGGCTATGGTCTCGTAGTGGTCGGGGCGGTTCGGGTCGGTGTAGATTGCGCAGGGTGCCGCCGTCGGCGCCTTGTCAGTCGGGATTGAGATATAGAGGATGGCGGTCAGGGTGCGCAGTTCCACACCGCGGAACTGGTCCAGGTGGCGGCGGTAGCTGGCGCCCGGAGGGTAGATGACTAAGTGCCCCTCGAAGCTGAAGAGGCCCAGGGTGAGGTCACGGTTGAGGGCCTGGCGCAGGTCTTCGAGCCGGGCCAGATAGGCGCCGATGGCACCGGCGCGAGCGGCGGGGTTGAGCCAGCAGACGCGATCCGCGCGGACCTCGGAGCGCACCAGCAGGTTCTGGCCGACGCCGACGCCAGCGGGGGCGAAGGCGCCCTGTGCCTCAAACTGCGCGGCAGCGGGGATCAAGTCGCGGGCCTCCGGTATGGGTGACGAGTGGCGATCGGCCCATCTTACTGCTAACCTGGGATTTTCTCCGCGGACCTTGATCATTGTTCCGGCCAGCGGCCACCTTCTGGGGTCCAAGGCTTCAGCCCTGGTCCTGCACCTCCAAGGCTGAAGCCTTGGACTCCGGCCCCGGGGCGGCGGTAACGATGGTCAAGGCATCTGCGCGCTCCGCACGGACTTGTGAAGCAGCGCTTGCTCATCTGGTACCATGGCCGCCGCTCGGACGCCCTAGACCCCCGAGGCCCCCGCTGCACGTCGATGACTGAAGAACAGAAACCAGACTTGGGCCCGCGCCTGCACCAGGGGCCGGACCACAGCGCGCCCTACCCGGTGAGTCGGTTGGCGACGGCCTTTCACAACCCGAACCTGGCGGCGGTGCTGGCACGCGCCGAGCTGTTGCTCAGCGCCCGCACGGGGGCCAAGCTGCGCGTGATCGCGGACCAGATCAAGTCGCTGCAACAGGCGGCGCTGCGGGTTATGGAGAAGACTCGGGAGGCTCGGGAGGAGCAGGCGTTGAGCCAGGCGCAGTGCGCCTTCAAGCGGATCCGGCGTAAGACCTATCACCTGTACCGCAAAGGCGGACGGTCGAGCCTTCTTCTCGATGCTGTCGTCGCAGGACTGGGGCGGGCACCCGCCGCATGGGTTCGTCGGCTCCTACCGGCTCGAGGCGGACTGGTCCTGGACGCCCGCTGAGCGCGCCGCGGGGCCGAACGATACGGGGGACCTGGTGAACCAACTGCTGCGGATCGGGGAGTTGAAGGCGGCTGGGCCCTCCTGAGGGGCGGGCCCGGAGGCATCCCCGGCGACGGCCACGGCAGCTTGCGCAGTCGCGTCGCGGCTGAAGCCGCCCCCACCGGGCGCCGGACCGGAAGGCCTGACCAGAGAGTCCGGCGACCCCGCACGCGACGGGATTTTCATCAATCCGGCAATTTTCATCATTCTCTGCGACAATAGCCGCCGACAATACGCTCGGGTTACCACCCGGATCACCACAACACTAGATATGAGGGGTTCACAAGAGCCATGGCAATCGATAGCAAAAAGCGCGTTTTCGCCTTCGAAGAGGGTGACGGCAAGAACAAGCACCTCCTGGGTGGCAAGGGTGCTAACCTCTGCGAGATGACCCAGATCGGGCTGAACGTCCCACCCGGCTTCGTGCTCTCCACCGAGGCCTGCCTGGACTTCCTGGCCTCCCCGACCAAGGACCTGCCCCCGGGCCTGTGGGAAGAGGTCCAGGCGCAGATGACCGCCCTGGAGAAGAAGACCAAGAAAGGCTTCGGCACGGCGCATGAGCCGCTGCTGGTCTCGGTGCGCTCCGGCTCGGCTATATCCATGCCCGGCATGATGGACACCATCCTGAACCTGGGCCTCAATGCCACGACCTTGAAGGGCGTGATCGAGGCCACCGGTGACGAGCGCTTCGGCTACGACGCCTACCGCCGCTTCATCCAGTTGTTCGGCAAGATTGCGCTGAACGTGGACGACGTCTACTTCGACAAGCAGTTCGAGCTGGTCAAGAAGGCGGCCGGCGTGAAGGAAGACGTGGCCCTGTCCGCCTCGGACCTGAAGGACACCGCCGAGCGCTTCCTGCGCGTGGTGCAGGAGCAGACCGGCCGGCCCTTCCCGGAGGACCCGTACGAGCAGCTCCTGATCGCCATCAAGGCCGTGTTCGGCTCCTGGGGCGGCAAGCGTGCGGTCGACTACCGCCGCCAGTTCAACATTACCCCGGCCATGGCCAACGGCACCGCCGTCAACATCTGTACCATGGTGTTCGGTAACCGCGGTGACGACTCTGGCACCGGCGTGGGCTTCACCCGCGACCCCGGCACCGGCGAGAACGTCCTGTACGGCGAGTACCTGGTCAACGCCCAGGGCGAGGACGTGGTCGCGGGTATCCGTACCCCCAAGCCGCTGTCGTCGCTGAAGGCCGACATGCCCGAGATGGCCAAGCAGTTGGACGCCCTGCGCGATCGCCTCGAGAGTCACTACAAGGAGGTGCAGGACTTTGAATTCACGATCGAGCGCAACATCCTGTACTGCCTGCAGACCCGCAACGGCAAGATGAACGCCGTGGCCCAGGTGCGCACCTCGGTCGAGATGGAGAAGCAAGGGATTATCACCAAGGAGCAGGCCCTGCTGCGCGTCGCCCCGGAGAGCCTGGAGCAGATGCTGTTCCCCCGTCTAGACCCCAAGGCCAAGGTAACAGCCGTCGCCTCCGGCCTGCCGGCCTCCCCCGGTGCCGCCTCCGGCATCGCGGTGTTCGACGCCGATCGTGCCGAGATGCTCGGCAAGGAGCAGGGGTTCAAGGTCATCCTGGTCCGTGAAGAGACCAAGCCGGAAGACATCCACGGCTTCTTCGCTTCCGAGGGCATCCTGACCTCGCGCGGCGGCAAGACCTCCCACGCGGCGGTCGTCGCCCGCGGCATGGGCAAGTGCTGCGTGGCCGGTGCCGAGGGCATCCATGTCGATGTCGAGAAGCGCATCGCCATCGTCGGCGACACCAGCTTCAAGGAAGGCGACATGATCACCCTCGACGGGACCTCCGGTAAGGTCTACCTGGGCGAGATTCCGACCGTGGAGCCGGAGTTCACCGACGAGCTGGTCACGCTCCTGACCTGGGCCGACGAGGTCGCCAGGATCAAGGTCATGGCCAACTCCGACACCCCGGTCGATGCTCGTCGGGCCCTGAAGTACGGCGCCGTCGGCATTGGTCTCGCCCGCACCGAGCGCATGTTCAATGAGCCGGCGCGCCTGCCGATCGTTATCGACATGATCGTCGCCGACTCTCAGGAAGAGCGCCAGGAAGCGCTTGACCGTCTGCTGCCTCTGCAGCAGAAGGACTTCAAGGCACTATTTGAAGTCATGTCCCCCTTCCCGGTCGTCATCCGCTTGCTGGATCCGCCGATCCACGAGTTCTTGCCCAACGAAAACGTGCTGGTGCGCGAGATCGCCGAGCTGCAGCAACTGGCCAAGAACGCCCACGGCCTGACCGCGCTCGGTGCCGCCATGAGCCTGATGCAGGCCCCGGAGAAGGTCCGCGCCGACGTCGACGGTCTGCGTCGCCAGTTGGACCCGATGCTGGTGGAAGAGGTCATCATCAAGAAGGAGCGGATGCTTCGCAAGGTCCGGTCGCTCTTCGAGACCAACCCCATGCTTGGCCATCGCGGCGTGCGCTTAGGGATAAGCTTCCCTGAGATCTACCAGATGCAGATCCGGGCGATCCTCGAGGCCGCCGCCGAGTGCCAGAACGAAGGCATCGAGGTGAACCCGAAGATCAAGGTGCCCCAGGTCTGTACCGCCCAGGAACTGCGGATCGTCAAGGGCTGGGTCGACACCATCCATGAGGAGATCAAGGTCCGCACCGGCAAGCCCGTGAGCTTCCAGTTCGGCACTATGATCGAGGTCGTGCGCGCCTGTATGCGCGCCGAGACTCTGGCCGAGGAGTCCGAGTTCTTCTCCTTCGGCACTAACGACCTGACCCAGGCCGCCTTCTCCTTCTCCCGGGAAGACGCGGAAAACAAGTTCCTGCCCCTCTACACCGGCTCCGGTGTCCTGCAGGACAACCCCTTCGAGGTCCTGGACGAGAAGGGCGTTGGCAAGCTGATGGAACTGGCGGTCAAGTGGGGCCGCTCGGTCAAGCCGGACCTCTTGGTCGGCATCTGCGGCGAGCACGGCGGCCACCCGGCGGCTATCGCCTTCTGCGACAAGATCGGGCTCGACTATGTGTCCTGCTCGGGTCCGCGCGTGCCGGTGGCGAGACTCGCCGCGGCCCATGCGGCCCTGTTGGCGAAGAAGGCCTGATGAGGGACCGGCCCCAGGCCTAATGCCAGGGGCCGCAAGACCCGGGAGGAGTCACGACACCGCCCGCGTATCCGCAAGGATGCGCGGACGGTGGCGTTTTAGGGACAGCTTGCCGAGCGTGATGCCCTGGGTGCTGACGGCGGCTAAGCTAAGGCAGGAGCCGGGGCGTCCCGCCTCGGCGCTGAGCGGCGGCGGGATGCCCCGCCACCGTAAGACCCGTGGGTCCGCTTCCGGAGCCGCGGGTTTTCTTGCCGGGAACCTCTTGTTGCAGCCGCCGAAAGCGTCGCAGAATAAGATACTGGCTCGGGCACTGTGGTGCTGGGCGAGGTCTCCGCCGCCTGTGAGGCGATATTGATCGGTCCCGGAGTTCCCACGTTTCCAAGGTTCCCGTGGGAATGCGATACGCAAAGGGCTGCTTCGCGTACCGCCGGGCACGGGACGCAGCGTTACCCCGACCGAAATTCCATCTTGAAGCCGCGAGTATCTGGCCTATCGAGGAATCTGATGATGTTCGACTTCTCTTTCGCTTTCCTCGTTCCCAATGTCGGCCACCCACTAGCAGCCTGTCGGACTTAGCGACCGGCGCCACCGCTTGAGGCCCTTGGGCGGACTTTTGTGGCAAAAAAAAGAGATGGTTTTCGGCTAAAACGCAGTTTTCCGCGGTGTTCCCCTGACTGCAGACGTAATACGGCCATCCGTT
>JADNEJ010000670.1 GCA_016292295.1 Candidatus Thiodictyon intracellulare | reverse complement strand
TCCAGGTCGCCGCCGTGCGATCGGGCGCGTACTGTTCCACCAGAATGAAATTCGATACCGGGTCACTGGCGACCAGGCAGACGTCGAGGTGAAAGGCTTCATCCTCACAGACCGCCAACTCCCGCGGCGGGGCCTTGATCATAATTCCGCCCACTTTGTTCAGTCCCGGCGTCGCAAATCCCTTGTAGAATATGGTCTTTCGCGCGAAAACACACATGGACCGGCCGGCCTTGGGCGGATTTATGATCAAGGCCCCGCGGCGACATGCCGACAGCGAGGAGGACCCACTGTTCCTGCGCCTGTTTGGCCACCGCCTCCTGCACCTGCACCGTCACCGCATACGTGAGGACCGGATCAGCGCCCGGAGCCTGGGGCGGCTGCTCGCCTTCGCCTACGCCAATCAGGGCATGTCGAAGTTGATGGCGTCCCTGCCCATCCTGGGAGCGGACGGCACCCTGCACCGGCGCTTCAAGCACGAGGCCCTGCGCAGGCACGGACATCTCAAGACCGGGACCATAGCGGGCACCACCGGGCTTGCGGGGTTTGTGGATGACCGGACCGACCGCCGCTGGATCATGGTGTCGCTGATCAACAACCCGCGCCTGCAGACTTGGCGCGGCAAGGCGATGGAGGAGGCCGTGCTGCGCTGGATCTATGGCGAGCCCGTCGCCGGCTGTGCCGCGGGCGAGGCGGCGCCCTGCCCCGAAAAGGTCCTGGGTACCGGGGCCAGTGTCCAGTCCCCGGCGGCCGGCAGGAAGCCCGGGAGCACCGTCTCGCAGACCACACAGGACAGAAACCCCTGACCATAACGCTCGACCACCCGGAAGCCGGCGCAGCGCAGCATCGGCTCCAGGCACGAGCGTGAGAAGCCCCAGATCCAATTGGCATAGCCCTGGGCCGGATCGTAGGGGGTCGACATCCCAAGCGTGCCCTTCCACAGGCATCGTTGGCCCTGGTCCAGGTAGGGATAAAAGACCGCGAAGTTCTTGATTCCCGGTTGCACCGGCACGGTGCTGGTGTTGAGGATCAGGACTCCATCGCAGATCCGGCGCAACTGCATCAGGGTGGCGACCGGATTGGGGGTGTGATACAGCAGGCCGGAGCAGAAGACTAGATCCCGGCGGCTAATCGCCCTGATCGTATCCGATTTGTGTATACCGCCTTGAATGAACTCCACCCGCGAGCCGAGCCCCGCCAGTTCGGCGGTGAATTCAGCACTCGGCGGATAGATGTCGACCGCCGCCCAGGCGTCCTCCGCCACGAATGAAAAGAGTCCGTTCACCCGCCACATGCAGCCGATATCGGCAAAGATCTTGCCCGGCGCCAGGCGCCTGATTCAGGTCCTCCTTGAGCCGGTCCAGGACCTCGCCGATCCCGAGACCACAGCCCAAGAGCGCCTGCACCCGCACGCTGAGTCCCTGGAATGTCGGCGATTTCAGGACCAGAACCTTGCGTTTCGCTAGCTGCACGGCCATCTGTGTCGCGCTCAACCTGATCGCGCCCACCTTCGCCGGTTGGTTCAATGACCCCCGCCTCGAGCCTCTGCTGCGGATCAGCTCACTCAGCTTTCTGCCGCGGTCCTTCATGGCGGTGCCGACGGCACTGTTGCATCGCGCGCGCCATGCGCTTCCGCGAGTTTTCCGTCCTGATGTTCGCGGAGGGGGCCTGAGCGCGGGGTTGGCGAGCACCCTGATGGCCTTCCTGGGGCTGGGCGCGGCCAGCCTCGCGCTGGGCGGCCTGGTCCGCACCCTGCTCAGCGCCCGCCGGGCCGACTGGGTGCCAGCGCTCGGTTTCGACCCGGCCGCCGCACGCACACTATTTGTTTACTATTCAAGCTCTCGGTCAACGACATCATCTAATACGCCCGGGCCTAGATCGCCAATACGCTCATTAGCCGGCAGCTCGGCGTCAGTCCGGTCGGTCTGTACAACAAGACGGACAGCCTGGCGGAGATGCCCTATGATCTCTTGAGCGGGGCCGCCTACCAGACCCTGTTTCGCGCTCTGGCGTCGCTCCAGGACGACCGCGACTAGTGCGCCGGGGTCTACCTGAGCGCCCTGACTCTGGTCTCTTTTTATGCCATGCTCCTGTATGTCGGTCTGCTCTGGGTGGCGCAACCATTGATCGTGGTCCTCTACGGCGAACCCTAGGCCGCCGTCGCCGCCCCGCCCTTGCAGGTCCTGGCCCTGGCCGGACCGCTACGGGTGATCGCCAACCTCTCCCGCGCGGTGGCGGCCTACCAGGACCGATTGGGGCGCGAGATCCGCATCCAGTTGGAAACACTGCCCCTCCTGGGCTGCGGCACCGTGATCGGTCTGCACTGGGGCCTGGTCGGGGTCGCGCTCTATGCCCTGCCGGGCTTCGTCCACAACGCCGCCCGCATGGTCGGGCTCGCGCACCGCACCCTGGGGCTTGGCTGGAGCCAGGTGGAGCGCGCACTGTGGCCAATCCTGCGCCTCAATGGGATCATGGCACTGGTGCTGGCCGCAACTGGCCTGTGTCTGAGGGCCGCGAGGCTCGCCGGGTCCCGGGTCCTGTACCTGGCCGTCATGGTAGGCGCCGGGGCCGCCCTCTACGGCGCCGTCTTGCTGCTGCCGCCGACCGGCCTGCAGGCTGAGCCGCGGCACTGGCGGACCTTGACGCAACCGCGGCTCTTAAGAGAAATCATCGGCCGCAAATGAACGCAAGCGAACAGACATGATTCAGACAATGGGCCTTGCCAAGCGCGGCATCCGGTTGCTCCTGCTTACCTGGCTGACCCTGGGGGCATCCCCTATGCGGGCCGCCGGTGCGGCGGCCACCCTTCCGGGCACCCCGACCCCGACCGAGATCGAGGCGCGGATCAAGCAGGCGCAGTCGCTCAAGGGCCTGGATGAGGCCGCGCTGACCGCTCTGATCGATGCCTACAAGCGCGCCGCCGCCTATCTGGATTCGGCGACGGAGTATGCGGCCAAGGCCGGCACCTTCACCCGCGCCCTGGAGGAGGCCCCCAACCAGGCGGCCGAGATCCGCAAGCAGGTCGCGGCCGGCCAAGACGACGTCAAGCCGGCGGTCCCGGGCCCCGCCGGCCTGTCGGGCGAGGAGCTCGACCAGCAACTGGCCAAGACCCGCACCGAGGTGGCTACCACCGAGGCGCGGATCAGCGAGATCGAGAAGGCCATCGACGGCGCCGCCGCCCGCACGAGCGAAGCACGTGGCCGAGTGACGGATATCCGCCAGGCGCTCGAGCAACTGGAAACGGACGCGAAAGCCCCGGAGGCCCCGAACCAATCCCCGGAGACGACCCAGGCAACCGCCTGGGTCCAGGCCACCCGCCGCCAGGCCCTGACGGCGGAATCGCGCGCCTTGGAACAAGAACTCGCGAGCCAGAGTACGCGCGACGAACTCTATCGTGCCCAGCGTGAGCAGCTGGGGCTCAACCTGCGGCGCATCAAGGAGCGCCAAACGCAGCTCCAGGAGGTGCAGGACCAGCGCCGCAAGCGAGAGGCGGAACAGGCACGGCGCGAAACCGAGGACGCGCAACGGGCCGCGCTCGACAAGCCCCACCTGGTGCAGAAGGCCGCCAATGAGAATGCCAAACTAACCGGGACCCTCGGGGAACTGGCCGGACAACTCGATCAATTCAATGAGTTGCTCGCTCAGACCGAACGGGAATCCAAGCGAATCGAGGCCGACTTTCGGGGTGCCCGGGAGCGTATCGATGTCGCGGGGATCAATCAGGTCCTGGGCCAGGTCTTGATCGATCGCCGCCAGGACCTGCCGGACCTGCGCAAGACCCGCAAGGAAATCGCCACACGCAACGACAAGATCGCCGGGGCCACGCTGCGCCAGATCCGCTTTCGGGAGGAACAGCGCTCACTGCGCGACCTGGACGCCTACCTCGCCGAAATGGCCGCCGCCGACTCGGCGGCACAGACCGGTGAGGTCCGTGACGAGCTCGAGCAGCTCCTGGAGAAGCGCCGCGCCCTGATCGACAAGGCCCTGGCCGGGACTGACGCCTATATCCGCAAACAGGGTGAGATCAACGACGCCGCCGAGCAGTTGATCCAGACCGCGACCGACTACGACGCCTTCCTCGCCCAAAACCTGCTGTGGGTTCGCAGCACCAACTCACTGTCGCTCGCGACCCTGTCGGCCCTGCCCGGGGCCGCGGCCTGGCTGCTCTCGCCACGGGGCTGGATCGATGCCCTGCAAGTCCTGGGCTACGAATCGCTGCACTCACCGCTGTCCTGGGCCGGCCTGTTGGCAGTCCTGCTGCTGCTCTGGAAGCAGGCGGCCATCACGCGGGCAATCCTGGCGACCGCCGAGCCCTTGCGCCGCGTACGCACGGATCGTTTCAGCTATACCCTGGAGGCGATCGGGATGACCTGGCTCGCGGCGCTCCCGCTGCCGCTGGCCATCCTGATCCTGGGCCATGAGCTCTCGGCTTCCATCGAGGCCACCAACTTTACCCGCGCCATCGGCAATGGCCTGATCAAGGTCTCGCTGGGACTGTATTTTCTGCGCGCCTTTCGCCTGATCTGTATCCCCGGGGGGGTCGCTAACCGCCACTTTCGCTGGGAGAGCGATGTCCTCAAGAAGATTCGTCGCCACCTGCGCTGGTTCACTCCCTTCATTGTCGTCAGCATCCTGATCGCCTATGCCGTCTACTTCAACCGTGATACGGCGGACAGCGATAGTCTGGGTCGCCTGGTCCTGATCGGTGCCATGCTGGGGACCGCGGTCTTCCTGGGTACCCTGCTCAATCCCAGGGCCGGGGTCCTGGCACGACTCTTGACGGCCAACCCGGACGGCTGGACCAACCGCCTGCGCAACCTCTGGTACCCCATAGTCGTCGGCGCCCCCCTAGCCCTGGGGTTCCTCGCCGGTCTCGGTTTCTACTACACGGCCAGCACCCTCTTCGAGTCCCTGGTCCAGAGCGCCTGGCTGGCCCTGGGCCTGGTGACGCTGCAGCAGGTGATCGTTCGCTGGCTGGTCTATACCAGACGCAATCTGGCCTTGCAGGCGGCCATAGAGCGCCAGAGCACCCGCCGCGCCGCGACCGCGACCGCGGGCGGCAAGAGCGCGGCGCGCGAAGGCGAGGCCACCGACGCTCCGCCGTTCGTCGAGGAACCCGAGCCGGACCTGGCAATCCTTGATGAACAGACGCGCAAGCTGCTGCACGCGAGCATCTTCATCCTGGCGATCCTGGGCCTGTGGTGGCTCTGGTCACCGGTGCTGCCAGCACTCAACATCTTCAGGAAAATCATACTGTGGCACTCCGCGACCATGGTCGACGGGGCGCAGCAACTGGCCCCGGTGACCGCCGCCGACGCGGGCCTGGTGGTGCTCATCCTGTCGGTTGCCCTGATCGCGGCAAAGAACCTGCCCGCTCTGATCGAGATCCTGCTGTTGCGGCGCAGTTCGCTGAACGCCGGCACCCGCTACGCGGTGCGCACTCTGGTGAGCTATGCCATCACCGCCATCGCCATCTTGATGGCCTTCGGCGCTCTGGGGCTGCGCTGGTCCCAGGTCCAGTGGCTGGTGGCGGGGATGAGCGTGGGCATCGGCTTCGGCCTGCAGGAGATCGTCGCCAACTTCATCAGCGGCATCATCATCCTGTTCGAGCGCCCGCTGCGGGTAGGGGACACGGTCACGATCGCCGGCATCACCGGCATCGTGACCAAGATTGAGATCCGCGCCACCACCATCCGCAACTGGGACCGCCAGGAGCTTATCGTCCCGAACAAGGAGTTCATCACCGGACGCCTGCTCAACTGGACCCTGACCGACCAGCTCAACCGGATCGTCATCACCGTCGGCATCGAGTATGGCAGCGACGCCCGCCTGGCCCTGACCCTGCTGACCGAAACCGCCGCCGCCAACCCGCGCGTCTTGAAGGACCCGCCCCCGCTGGCCACGCTCGACGCCTTCGGGGACAACACTCTGACGCTCGTCCTGTGCTGCTACCTGGAGACCATGGAGGTGCGCCAGGGGGTGACGACCGAGATGCATCTGGCGATCGAACGGGCCTTTCGCGAACACGGCATCGGCATCGGCGCGACTAGCGCGACTAGCGCGACTAGCGCGACTAGCGCGACTAGCGCGACTAGCGCGAGGCCGACCGCATCAAGGTGATCGACGCCAACACCGTGCACGACCATTTTCGGCGCTATCAGCAGAGCGGTCTGCCCGGTTTGTTGCACATGGCCTACCAGGGGAGCGACTGCGCGCTCAC
>JADNEJ010000379.1 GCA_016292295.1 Candidatus Thiodictyon intracellulare | reverse complement strand
ACTTTGAAATAACCGGTCGGTGAGGAAACCGAAAATTTGGCATTAGCTGAGTATAATCGTAATCGGAGAAGCAATGCACTTTGGGGTGCAAGAGCATCCAGGACGCTACGATAGCCTCGACAACGACAACGAAATGGTCAGTCTCCGCTATCTACCAGTATTCAAGGTCCCTCAAACAGCGTTGGATCCAGGATCGCGGCCAGGTCCCGGTAGGGAATCAACACCTCTTGGGTGCCCTCCAGATAGGCGGTGACCGCGTAGGGTGGGAATATGACCCGCAGTCCCTCAGGGCTGGGGAAGAGCAGGCGATAGTTCTCCGCTTTGGGCTCGGTGCCGGAGTGCAGCCAGCCCTCGTTCGTGCCGGCTAGATCGCGCAGCTTTAGTTCCGCGTAACAGCGCCCGGCGAGCGCACCCAGCCAGTCGGCGTCCGGGCGGAACAGGCCGGCGGGCGGGATGCGCCGCTCGTCCGTCAGGGCGAAGACCCGTGGCTTGATGATCGGCATGCCGTTGGCGCCGCGCTGGAAGTCGTAGCCGATGATCAGCACGGCGAGATAGTGGGCGGTGCGCTCGGGCGGCTCGGACTCGATCAGCAGGGACCAGTCCGCGCCCTGGGCGGCCGCTTCTTTATGTTTGGCGCGGAAGGCCGCGATCAGGGCCTCGATCTCGGTGCACAGCTCGCGATTGGCGGCCGCCACGGCCGCGTCCTGGTCGGCGCCCGCGGCCGCGAAGACCGGTACGGTCGCCTTGAGGTCGAAACCCTGGCCGGATTCCTCGATCAGTCCCGCTTGGTCCTGGGCCGGCGCGCCCCAGGTCGGGAGACCGCCCTGGGCGGCGAGGATGAAGGTACAGGGCAGCCAGGGAACTGGTACGGGGGCGTCGGTTAATTGCGGGTCTCTCGTCGTCGGTTTGCTTGCAGGGAGCGAAAGCGTCTATCGTGTCACCCTTTACTGTCACGGACCTCCTGATACCTTGTCGGTAGGCACCGAAAACCGGGTGCGCCCTGAAGGGGTCGGCAAGGTTCAAGGGTACTCCGGTTTGCCCTGGGCAGACCCGGCACCGAAGGTCCCCAACCCAAAACACCGCCGCGAGGAGACGGCCCTATGATCGCCAAGATCGACGTTGACATCCCCACCTGCATCGGCTGCGGGACCTGCTGGGTGGTCTGCCCAGATGCCTTCCGCGAGATGGAGGTGGGCGAGGAATACAAGGCCGCCGCCACCGGTCGTCTCGCCCCCGAGAAGGCGTTGCGGGAGGTCGCCGAGGGCTGCCCAAGCCTATCCATTTCACTCATCGACGACTCTGGGGCCGTAATTTGCCCCACCGAGGCCCAACGCGAGGAACTGCGCAAGCGCCTCCAGTGGTAGGCCGCACGCCGGTCCACGGACCGGCGCCAATCGACTCAACAAAAGGAAAGAACAGCAGTAATCTGTCACCGCGCGCACCCGCAACCCAAAGCGCGCGTGTGCCGCGACCTCGAACGACGCCCCGGCCGCCAAGCTCTGCCAGTGGTCGGCGCCGGGGAGCTGCACGTCCAGGTCGCCCGCCAGAATCTCCATCAACTCCGCGCTGTGGATCGTGAACTCGTAGTCTCTGGGCTGCATGATACCCAGTGTCTTCTTGCGGCCGTCCGGGAAGATGACGGTGCGGCTGGTGATCCCACCGCCGAAAAAGATGTTCGCTTCGCGCACGACGGTGACCTAACTGAACTCGGACATGGCTAATGGCCCTCTGCTGACCGGCGGCGCCCGCGGGCGCCTGGTTGTTATTGTCCCGGATGGGCGCCGCCGTCGCCCGGCCGCCTGAGACCGGTGTATGCACGCAGGCGGCTCGCGTGTGTCTGCTGGGCTGGACGACTGGCAGCGGCCCCGAGGTGCGGAAGTTTACCGGGTTTCCCGGTTGAGTTGCGCCGAGGATGCGCAGACAATCGCCGACCAGATACCGCCCTCCAGGTCCGCCTATGATCCAACTCGGAATCGATCGCCTGCTCGCCGACCGGGGGCTGCGTCGGCTCCTGAGCGGGCGCCGTGTTGCCCTGCTCGGGCACCCTGCCGCCCTCACCTCGCGTGGCCACCACAGCCTCGACGCCCTGATCGAGGCGGGCGATCTGCGGGTCACCGCCGCCTTCGGCCCGCAACACGGGATGCGCGGGGACAAGCAGGACAACATGGTGGAGAGCGGTGATTTCATCGACCCCCGCTACGGCATCCCGGTCTTCAGTCTCTACGGTGAGGTGCGCTATCCGACGCCTGCGATGCTCGCGCACTTCGACGTGCTGCTGGTGGACCTCCAGGACATCGGCACCCGCATCTACACCTATCTGACCACGCTCGCCTATCTGCTCGACGCCTGCGCCGCCGCGGGCAAGTCACTGTGGGTCCTGGACCGGCCCAACCCAGCGGGCCGGCCGGTCGAAGGCAGTATCCTCGCTCCCGGCTGGGAGAGCTTCGTCGGGGCTGGACCGCTCATCATGCGGCACGGACTCACTCTGGGGGAACTGGCCCGCTGGTTCGTCGCCGAGCGCGGCCTGGCGCTCGACCTGCAACTGGTGACCATGGACGGCTACCTGCCCAACGCGGCACCGGGTTACGGCTGGCCCCTGATGGAACTGGCCTGGGTCAATCCCAGTCCCAACGCCTCCAGTCTGAACATGGCTCGCTGTTTCCCCGGCACCGTCCTGTGCGAGGGCACTACCCTATCGGAAGGGCGCGGGACCACCGTCGCGCTGGAGCTGATCGGGGCCCCGGACCTGGACTTCGGCCGCATCCTGGCCCGCATGCAGGCCGAGTGCCCCGCCTGGACCGAAGGGGTTTTGATCCGGCCCTGTTGGTTCGAACCCACCTTCCACAAGCACGCCGGCCTGCTCTGCTCGGGGCTCCAGTTCCATACAGACAACCTGGACTACCGCCACGACCAGTTCCGGCCCTATCGGTTGACCGCTCTTCTGTTCAAGGCCCTGCGCCTGGAGTACCCGGACTATCCGTTGTGGCGCGACTTCCCCTACGAGTACGAAAACGAGCGTCTAGCCATCGACCTGCTGAGCGGCGGCACCGAACTGCGCGACTGGGTGGATGATCGCGAGGCCGGCCCCGGCGACCTGGAGCGGCGCCTGGCCGCGGACGAGGGGCTCTGGCTCGAACAGACCCAAGCCCTGCGTGTCTACGCCTGAACCCCGGTGCCGCTGTGGCCCCGGGTTTGCGTTACCAGCCCTTCTACTGCGAGGAGAACGTCTGGTGGCTGTGCGCCGAGCCGGCCCTAGGCCAGGGTGAGCGCTTCGTAGTCTTTCTGCTGAGCCGCGCCGGCCGCTGCCCTCTGCTGCACCAGCGCGCCGCCCCGCCGGGGCGCCTCATCGCCTGGGACTATCACGTGGTGGTGGTGGACGGCCAATGCCGGGTCTGGGACCCGGACAGTCGCCTGCCGCTACCGACGGCAGGGGTCAACTGGCTCGACCGGACCTTCGCCCTGGCCGGGCAGCTGCCACCCATCTATGCCCCGCGCCTGCGCCTGATCCCGGCGTCCGAGTATCGGGCCGGGTTCGCCAGTGATCGTAGCCACATGCGTGACCACCGTGGTCGCCTCCAGCACCCGCCGCCGCCCTGGCCGCCGATCGGCGAGGGCATGACCCTTGGTACCTATCGGGACCCGGAATCTCCGCAGCCCGGCCAACTGCTCGATCTGTCCACCGCCCGGTGCCGGCTGGGGCGTTGCCCCGAACGATGAGCGGCCTCGTGGGAGCGAGCTACGGCCGCGATGAGATACCGCGGTAACCTGCCACGCTGTGGTAGGTTGCGAGGCCCCGTCGCGGCCGGAGGCCGCTCCCACAGCGTCGGTGCGCGACCTAATTTTGGATACCATTTGCTGGTATCGCAACAGGAGACCCTGCGGAGGTCCAGATGTAGAAGAACACCAGCGTGATCCTTGGCGACCACTTCGAGCAATTCCTTGCTCAGCAGATTGCCCAGGGCCGTTACGTTTCGGCCAGCGAGGCGATCCGTGCCGGGTTGCGGCTTCTGGAAGAACATGAAACGCGCGTCGCCGCCTTGCGTCAGGCGCTCAGAGAGGGCGAGGCAAGCGGCCGGGCCGACTATTCCCTGCAAGGTCTGATTGAGGAACTCGACAGCGTCGGTACGCACTGATGCCCCGGTTAGTGCTGACCAAGGTAGCCAAAGATGATCTAAAGTCCATCGGCCGCTACATGCAAGCCACCTGGGGTCCTGACCAGCGTAACCGCTATCTGAGGTTGCTGGACGCGGGCTTTCATACCTTGGCAGATAATCCTCTGATGGGCAGTGACTGTGGCGACATCCGCCCCGGCTACCGCAAGCACCTGATTTGTAAACATTTGGTGTTCTATCGTTAGAGCGGCGACAACGAGGCTGAGATTGTTCGCGTCCTGCATCAGGGCATGGACGTGTATGCGTCCATGTCCAATCCCTGAGCCATCGACGGAGCGCGAGAGGCCCTGACATTCGGGACAGGGTGGCAAAACCCGTTCTACCGCGAGTATTCGCAACTATTTGCGAACCCAAGTTCCTTCTCGGGTGATAGCCCCGACGTCGCGACCCAGGACCATTCGCAGGAGCACCCGCCGCCGTGACCACCCGCTTCGACCTCGTCGTGACCGCCGACTACCCGACCCGTACGGCGGAGTTCCGCTTGCTGGACGGCGCGGACGGGCCTTGATCACAAATCCGCCTAAGGCCGGTCAGCCCATATGGGTTTTCGCGCGCAAAACAATGTTCTGCAAGGGAACAGAGACGTCGGGACTGAACAAGGTAGGCGGAACTATGATCAAGGCCGCGCGGGCGTGCAACTCGCCTACCGCCAGACCGACTCCCGGATTATCCCGGCAGGCAGGCGACAGGGACTCTTCGATCTGCGCGGCTTCCTGCGTCTCTATGTCGAGGACGCCAAGCAACGCGCCGCCCTGACCGAGATCGGCGTCTGCAGCGCCGAAGACGTGCTTGGCGAGGATCTGTTCAAACACCTCTGGGCGGTGCGCAGCCAGCGCACGCTACGCATCAAACTGCCCGGGGCCGAGGAGCGCGAGAATCCGCTGGTCGCCGCGCTGGCCCGCGTCCCCTGGAAGATCGTCCGCCCGGCCTCGGACGCGCAGGATCTCACCGAACGCCACCTTCTGGTGCGTGTCGTCCATGCCATGCAGGAGCTCACCACCACGCCGATCGACCTGGCCCCCGACAAGCCGCTGCGCGTCCTCTTCGTCTTTGCCGAGGCGCGCGGCTCCCACTCGCTCGGCCTGCGCCAGGAGCGCCGCGCCCTGCGCCGGCTCTTCGAGCAGGAGGTATATCCCAAGCGCCGGGTCGTTGCCCACTTCCTCAGCCACGGTGTGACGCGGGAGCGCCTCGCCGCCCAAATCCAGGAGCATGGCGGTTACCACATCGTGCACTGGAGCAGTCACGGCAACCGCAACCTGCTCGAGCTCGCCCGCCCCGGCGGCGCGGACGACCCAATCTCGGGCGACGACCTGCTCAACTTATTCCTGGACGCGGGCGGCCTGGTCCCGCGCCTTGTCGTGCTGAGCGCCTGTCACTCAGGCGAAATCCTCAGCGTCCAAGACTGGGACGACTTCCTCGCTGTCGCCCAGGGCAAGGAGTCGGCCGCCAAGGAGACGGCCGTCCCCGCTCCGGCCACCAAGGATCTAGATCTGACGGACCAACCCGGCTACACCGGCACTGCCCACGCCCTGCTGCATGGCGGCGTCCCCTCGGTCGTCGCTATGCGTTACGCCGTCGGGAACGACTATGCCAGAAAGCTGACCCTGCGGTTCTACTACGCGCTGCTCGCCGATCCCAAGCTCAAGGACGCCGCCGCCGCGCTGACCCAGGTGCGCCTGGTGCTCCTCACCGGGCCAGTCCCTTCCTCGTCGCACTTCCACGTCTACGACAACGCCACGCCGGTCCTCTACGGCGAGGAGCAGCCCGGGCTCAGGCTCAAGTCCGACCGCAGCCCCACGCTAGCCGCGCGCAGCCCGCGCCTGCATCAGCTCGCCGAGCTGACCACCGCGGCCCACCCCCACTTCGTCGACCGCACCTGGGAGCTGGCCCGGCTGTGTCCTTCCGGCAAGGCTGCATGAATTCCGAGCGCGGTTCCGATAGCGTGTGAGCCCCGCGTCCTTGGCGAATGGAAGGCCCGACGTTGTCGCTGTTCGTTGTTCGCTGTGCGGGCGAGCCGCCAGGACCAAACTGGGATGAAGTCTGCCTGCCCGCGCTCGTCCGCGACCCAGTGCCCCGACGCTGGTGGTCGGGACGTTGGCGTGGCGGTGTGGGG
>JADNEJ010000620.1 GCA_016292295.1 Candidatus Thiodictyon intracellulare | reverse complement strand
AATCATTTGACGGGTTTCGCAAAGCCTGCGCAGACTTCTTCAGCAACCCGGGTGAATACCAGGGCGATTTGCCAGGGCGATTTGCGCTCCTTGCTGGCGGAGAAATTTGAAATAATCGGTCGGTGAGGAAACCGAAAATTTGGCATTAGCTGAGTATACAATTGCAGGATATAGGCCCAGGGGCCCAGGCGCCGCCCCAGGCCTCGCCGAAGCTCAAGCTCGTGCCGTGCGCCGCCGCTGCGGCTTTGATCACAAATCCGCCCAAGGCCGGCCGACCCATGTAGATTTGCGCGCGCAAGACCATGTTCTGCAAGGGAGCGGCGCGGCGACGCCGGGACTGAATAAGGTGGGCGAAATTATGATCAAGGCTCACCGCTGCGAAGGCCGGCGAGGCATAGACTGCCATACCGTTCGCCAGGACCACCTTTTTGAATAGGCCGATTGCGAACAGGGTGAGCTCTACCGCCAGCTTATCATGACTGAAACGGAAGATCACCGGATTGCAGAATTGGGGTAGCATCTCCTTGTGGTGGACGATGGGACCGGCGATCAACCGGGGGAAGAAAGTCACGAACAGGCAATAATTGAGGAACCCATGCTCATAGACCTCGCCGCGGTAGGAGTCCACCAGATAGGCGATCTTTTGGAAGGTATAGAAGGAGATGCCAAGCGGCAGCAGGATCGATTCCAGGGTCCAGCCGGTCTCGGCCGCCTGATTGACCGTGGAGACGAAGAAATTCGAGTACTTGAATCAGCCGAGCAGGGCCAGATTCAGTGCGATACCGATCCCCAGCAGCCAGCGGCGGCGCCGCCCAGCCGCAGCGATGGTGAGCAGACGCCACAATCCGAAGTTGACCACCAGCGAGATCATCAGCAGCCCCAGATAGATCTGGACTCTACCAGGCGTAAAAGAACAGCGAGGCCGCCACCAGCTAACCGAGCGCCAACTGGGTCCGCCCGCTCGACCCGATCCAATAGAAAACCACGAGGGTGACGGGCAGGAAGGCGAGGATGAACTCGTAGGAATTGAACAGCAAAATCCGGTCCTGGCACTTTGCGGTACTAAAGTCGCTCCACCACGGCGGTGAGCAACTGGGTCGCCAGCGCATCGCGCAGCGGGATCAGGAGGATCTTGTCATGGGGGACGGAGGCGGCGGCGATGGCCACGTCCGCGTCGACCCCCATCTCGCGCAGGTAGCGGAAGGAGTCGGCCACATAGATCTGGCCGCTCTCGTGACTGCTGTAGCGCCCCGGGACGCTGCTTTGGTGGACACCGAGCCGGGCCTTGGGGGTGGCATAGCGCTCGGTCCCGCCGGCCAGTACATCGATACAGGCCGATACACAGACCTGATCGACCGCCGCCCGCAGCCCATTGGCCCTCAGATAGCGCCCGAGTTTGCGTGCCTCGAAGACCGAGCCGCCGGCACTGTTGATGATGAGTCCGACCGCGCGGCGGGCCCGCAGTTCGCGGATGACGCAGTTGGCGAACCCATCGGTGATCGGTGATCTCCGCCTCGACCCGCAGCCAGGCGGACCGCGTCTGACCGCTCTGCTCGAAACGTACCAGGGCCGGGGCGACCCGCATGACTTTCGCCAGGGCGTTGCAGGCCGTGCTGGCCTGTCGGCCCAGAGCCGCCCCGTTCTTCTTATAGCGCTCGAGCAACTGGTTCGCGCGCTGGACCACCGCGCCCATGGTGAAGCCGTAGCGCAGGACCGCGGCAATCACGGTGGCGTCGGTAACCACCTCGTCCCCGGCCTGGGCGACGCGCAACAGGTGGCAGGCTGCCAACTCGGACAGCAACTGATCCCGGGTCAGGCCCCCCGGCGGCTCGCCTGCGCTCCGGCCGCCGCCCGTGGCGCAGCCGACGATGACCAGGGCAACCACCAGGACCACCGGCAGGATCGAGCTCATCCGTCTACCCAGGTACCGCAAGCTTCCGATCTCCAAGTCGATGCGTTGAAAATGATTTCCAGATAGGGAATGCTTGTCGCGTCGTTGTCGTTGTCGTAATCGAGGTTATCGTAGCGCCCCAGATTCTCTCGCACGCCAAATTGCATCGCTTCGCCGACAACGACAACGACAACGACAACGACAACCATCTGTGTTGCGTTTAACTTGTTCCTGAAGTTTCCGGCTTTTCCAGGGGGGCACCGGAGGAGCGGGGGTAGCGGTGGGGGGATTTTCGAAGGGTTTGCCGAGAATCCACGCAAACCCCTACGAAAAATCCAGACCCCAAGTGTTTGGCCCTGCGTGGGTTTCAGAACCAGAAAACTTCAGCTTGTTCTTGACTCGTTACTAAACCCTGGTCTCGATCGCCTGCCCACGCAGATGGGTCTTGACCGCCGCAATCGGAGCCTCGCGCCGGTGGAAGATCCCCGCCGCCAGGGCCGCCTCCACCCCGGTCGCGGCAAAGACCTCCGAGAAATGCTCCACCCGCCCGGCCCCGCTGGAGGCAATCACCGGGATGCGCACCGCGGCACGCACCGCCTGGATCAACTCCAGGTCGAAGCCCGCCTTGCTGCCGTCCCGGTCGATGCTGTTGACCAAGATCTCCCCAGCCCCCAGGTTCTCACAGCAGCGTGCCAGTTCCACCACGTCCAGGTCGCGCCCCTCGCGCCCGCCCTTGACGGTACACTGGAACCAGCAGAAGCGCTCGCCGTGCGGCCCCGGGGTGCTGGTCTCAACGGTGACATGCCGAGTCACCGTCGGTGAGTCCACATAGACCCGCCGCGGGTCGATAGAGATCACCACCGCCTGATTGCCGTAGACCCGGGCGATCTGCTCGATGGAACTGCTCCCGTCCTTGCCGCCCCGCGCCAGCACCTCGAGCACCGTCTCCACCGCGTCCGAGCCGATCGAGACCTTGTCCGCACCGGAGCGGAAATAAGCGTGCGCCACGTCGAGCGCCGAATTGTGCCGGCCCTCGCCGTCGGTGAAGGCGCGGATGCCCCCGCCGATGGTCAGCGGCACGAAGACCCGCTCCGAGGTCCGCCGCAGAACCTCCATCATCGGCTGGTCGTCCAGCGGGAAGTCCCGGAAAGCGGTGATGTTGAGGAAGGTCACCTCATCGGCCCCCTCCTCGTAATAGCGCTGCGCCAGTTCCACCGGCTTGCCCAGATTGCGCACATCGCCGCCTTTGCCCTTGTCGCGGACGTCGTACTGGTCGCCCTTGGTCACCACGAGATCCCCCTGGTCGTTGGCGCGCACGTCCAGGCAGGCAATGATGCGCTTGGCGAAGCGGGTCGGCCCCGTCGCGCTTGCCAGGGCGGCTGGCGACAGGTCAGACTGCTCATCGCCCGCCAGGAAGTGCTTGAGGAGCCTTAGTCCCGCCGCTCCGCTCTTCTCCGGGTGGAACTGGACCGCCGCCACCCGCCCACGCTGCACGGCGCTCAAGAAGGGCTGGCTGTAGTCCGTGGTCGCAAGGCGCCAGTCGGCGTTACACGCGTCCGGTTCGGCCCGGTAGGAGTGGACAAAGTAGAACTTCTCTCCCCCATAGTCCGCGAAGAGCGGCGAGGGTCGTTCCACCCGCACCCCGTTCCAGCCCATGTGCGGAACCGAGAGGCTGGGATCATCGAAGCGCCTGATCAGCCCCGGGATTAGCCCGAGGCCGGCCACGCCCGGTGACTCCTCGCTGCCCTCAAACAGCGTTTGGAGCCCGATGCAGATGCCAAGGAAGGGCCGCTCGGCCGCCAGATACTCCTTCAGCGGCTCCACGTACCCCAACTGATGCAGCCGCTCCATGGCCGCCCCGAAGGCCCCGACGCCTGGGAAGATCAGGCGCTCGGCCTTCAAAATATCCGCTGAGTGTTCGATCTGCGTGAGCTCGAATCCAAGGGCTTGGATGGCGTTGCGCAAGCTGCGGACATTGCCGGCGCCGTAGTCCAGAAGGGAGATCATGCTGGGGTCCCGGAGGTTGATAGGTGCGGATGCCGCGGTCCCTGGTCCGGGGCCGGTCGTGGAGGCCTAGTGTACCCGTTTGGGGGGCGCTATCGCCTACCGGCGCGCCCTCGTGACCCGCAGAGGTTCAAAGGTGCTGCACAGGATTGCGGTACCCTGTCTTGGCACCGGAAGCAGTAGACGGATTGGGTGTTTTACGCGAGTGTGGAGTAGTTCCACAAAGTGGTGTATCCAGAGAGCAGCGGCGCCCTCCGATGAAGAGAGAATGCCGCCAGGCCGCTGCCGGAGCGCCGGATACTGCCTGGAGAATGCCAGTTACCCCGGTTCAGGCGGTGAAGTTGCCGCCTAGAGCGCGAACGGCGCAGCGTGTGGGCGCGCCCAGGGCCTTGACAGTCAGCAGGATTTTTTATTGACTGACGACTACATTTTTATTTGTAATGTATTGGGTCCGGTGAAATCTAATACCACACGATTGAAATAATAATTCTATTTCTAGGAGCATGTTGCAAGATACTATTTTTTAAGAATTCTACTGAATTCAATACGATACAATTACTGCGTGCTGCCCCCGTCCCTGTAATCGATCGTGAGCGTTGATAACTGAAGATGCTTGAACGACAAGGTAGCCGTTTAGCCCCCCTATTCTTAGCCCTCGTGGACGATCATAAGCTTACGCGACACAGCGCGACGGCTGTGCCAGCATATGGCTCAACCTCCTAAGCGAGAGTGGGCAAGCGCCACCACGCCACTACCATGCACCTGAGCGATCACAACCTCAGACAATTCGACGGCGCCGATCGGTAGAGACGCTCACGCCCGCGCGGGCGTGAGCGTTGTTGAGCAAGGCGCTGGCAGATCTGAAGGCAGAGCGCGAGCGGCTTGGGCAGACCCCCTCCAACAGTTCGCGGCCCCCGAGCACGCGGTTGCCGTGGGAGGGGAATGGCGGTCAGGAAGCACTCGCTGGCGATGCCGATGTTCCCGCGGTATCAGGAGACGTAGCGGATGCGGCGGACACCTCCGGCGGCGCGTTTCTATCCGAGTGGCTGGGTGCGGTTGTCGCGGGCGCGAGGCGCGGGTCCGTGAGTTTCTGTCCGGCTAGCGTTGTCGACCGCAACCATCAACGACAGTGCCTTCACGCAGCCGAACGGGCGGTGGCCCCGGTGGTGGAGGCGGAACGCTACGCGGCGGTGCGCAATGTCGAACTGCTCTCTGCGGATGAAACTAGTTGGAAAGCACATGGCCGGCTGCTTTGGCTGTGAGTGTTCACCTGTGCCACCGCCACGTTGGTCGTCGTCAGCAAGCGCTCGGTTGAGGTCGTACGGCAGGTGCTCGGTGAGACCTTCAACGGCTGTTTGATGCGCGACGGCTTCTGGGCCTATCGCGACCTGGATCACCGGCTGTGCTGCCTGGCCCATCTCATCCGCAAGGCCCAGGCGCTGGAAGATAACTTGGAAACGGCGGCCCAACGCTGTGGCACCGACCTCCTGACGGTGATCGCGCCGGTCATGGCCACCGTTTACGACGCCCACGGCGCCCCGCCTCCCCGCCGAGGCGTTGCGTGCACGGCATGCGCCGATGCTCAACGTCCTGCTGGATGAGTGCCTGCGTCAGGTCAATGCGCCGCATGAGAAGATGCGTGCGCTGGCGTGCGAGTTGCTCAACGACTGGGACACCTTCTGGGTGGTGCTCGACCATCCGGAGCTGCCGTTGACCAACAACGAGGCCGAGCGCACCCTGCGCCACTGGGTCATCGCACGCCGCATCGGCATGGAGACCCGCACCGCGCAGGGCACCCGTGCCTTCGCCCACTTGGCCAGCATCATCGAGACCTGTCGCCAACGCGCCGTCTCGCCCTGGCCGTCTCTGGCCGAGGTGATCCGCCAGCGGCACCAAGGACTTCAAGCCCCACCGTTGCCCTCACCAGCCATCTGATCGGAGCGACCCGCTACGGTTACTTGGCAACCAGGGGGGCTAAACGGTTACACGACAACCGACCTGCCCGCAGCAAATTTCGATGCGCGCACGGATTATCTTGTTAGCGAGTCGAGACGTCAGCGTGCGGACGACGGCCAACGAACTCGGTATCGGTCGATCTACCGTCCAAGCTTGGCGGCGACGGCGACGGCGGCAGTGGACGGAGAACTCCGACGTCAGCGTCGCGGAGCGGTTGTCGGATGCCCCGCGGCTCGGTACGCCACCGATTTTCACGGCCGAGCAGAGCTGCGCGGTGGTGGCGCTGGCCTGCGAAGACCCGCGCGAGAGTGGGCGAGCCATCACCCTAGAAAGAACAGTTGGACCTTGCGCGATCTTATTTAAAATTCTGAAAAATATATTAAATGAGGTGCGTATGAACGATCTTATCCTTCACCCAGCGGGTGAAACAGAAACAACGGCGC
>JADNEJ010000483.1 GCA_016292295.1 Candidatus Thiodictyon intracellulare | reverse complement strand
AACGGATGGCCGTATTACGTCTGCAGTCAGGGGAACACCGCGGAAAACTGCGTTTATAGCCGAAAACCGTCTCCGACAGGCTGCTAGGCCGGTGCGACGGCCGGGGCCGCCAGTACGGCGGTCCCACAGGGCGCCTGTGTGGCGAGCGTCACGGCGAGAGACAAGGCCAGTGCCAGTGCTCTGGGCTGCATAGCATTCTTTCGGTGGTTGGGTGGATCGAGGTCAGGCACGAGGCGGGCGCGTCTTGCGGACGGGACAATCACATCAGCAGTAGCTGGGGCTGACCGGCACCGGCTCCAACCCCCGGGGCCTGAGTCAGGCGCCCGGCGCCGCGGGAATAGTCCGCACAGCGGACCCTACGTGGATCCATACTCAGGTCGGGTCCGGGAGACCCGCCACCAGCAGGGTCTTGTCGTCGTCGGTACGGGCGCAGACGCGCGCCGATTCGAGAAACGCAGCGAGGCGCGCACCGGTCGCATCGCCATCGAAGAGTCCGGTGAGGGCCTGCAGGAAGGGGGTGAAGAAACGCTCGAAGGGGGCGCCGGTGGCCCAGGTTGATGCACAGCCCCTGCAGCCCGTCGCTGAAGAGCGCCAGGGCGCGCAGGCGCGCCGGCTAGACGCGGACCTGGAGACGCACGATGGCGTCCAGGCTGGTAAGCGGGATCGTCTCATTGGCATATTCGCCGCGTTGCGGCAAACTCATGGTCTCCAGTCGCCCGTCGGGCCAGTGTCCGACCGCGGCCCCATCGCCGATCTGCCCGACCGCGGTCCAGCCGGGGGTGACGGCGGCCAGCAGCAGGGTGGTGGCATAGTCGCGCAGTGGGCTGGGGTCGGCGCCGGTCTTCAGGGCGGCGCGCAGCTGCCCCGCGATGGCCACCTCGTCCAGCACGGCCGAGGCGGCGGCCAAGGCCACCGCCAGCGCGTCCAGGGCGGCGGCGACCGCGCGTTGCGCACCCTTCATCGGCGCGGGGGGCGCAGCCCAGACCGTCGGCCACGGCGCACAGGAGGCCGCCGGCCGAAAGCTCCCGTCAGCCGTGGGCGTCCTGGCAGGGCAGGCCGCTGCGCTGGTGGCTGGTGCCGCGGACCGAGGTGTCGTAGGCGCGCCAGGTCACGCCCAGGCCCAATCAATCGGGGTCTGCAGGGGGACCCCGGCGTCCACCTCAGCGTGGGAGACGGTGCGCATGTTGGCGTGGGTCCTGGGTGGGGCAAATCGTGGCTCGGGCATAGCGGTATCTTCGCCGCGCAATCCAGGCGATGCAAGCGGTTGGCGAGGCGCGAGACGCGGGCGGTTGAAGAACCCGGTCAGGCGCAGCACAATGCCCGCTCCTCGCGCGCCGCGGGAGAACCCCTTAAGAGATGCACTATGTCCGACGATCTGAGACAGGACGCCCTCGCGTACCACTTGTATCCCCGCCCCGGCAAACTGGAGATCAAGGCGACCAAGCCGCTCGCCAATCAGCGCGACCTGGCGCTCGCCTACTCTCCCGGGGTGGCGGTCGCCTGCGAGGAGATAGTCCGCGACCCGCAGACCGCCGCACTCTATACCGCCCGCTCCAACCTGGTCGGGGTCATCACCAACGGTACCGCGGTGCTGGGCCTGGGTCCCATCGGCAGTCTCGCGAGCAAGCCGGTGATGGAAGGCAAGGCGGTGCTGTTCAAGAAGTTCGCGGACATCGACGTGTTCGACATCGAGATCGAGGAGCGCGACCCGCAGCAGTTCATCGAAACCGTGGCGCGCCTGGAGCCCACCTTCGGCGCCATCAATCTGGAGGATATCAAGGCCCCGGACTGCTTCATCATCGAGCAAGCGCTCCAGGAACGCATGGGCATCCCGGTCTTCCACGACGACCAGCACGGCACCGCCATCGTGGTCTGCGCGGCCATCTTGAACGGTCTGCGGGTGGTGGGCAAGGACATCGGGTCGGCGCGCCTGGTTACGGCCGGGGCCGGGGCGGCGGCGCTCGCCTGCCTGGACCTGCTGGTGGAACTGGGGCTCAGACCTGAGAACATCATGGTCACAGACATCGCCGGCGTGGTCTACCGCGGGCGCCGCGAGGTGATGGACCCCTACAAGGACCGCTATGCAGTGGACACCGACCTGCGCACCCTGAAGCAGGCGATCGTCGGTGCCGACCTATTCCTGGGGCTGTCCGCCGCGGGAGTACTCAAGCCGGAGTGGCTGGCTCGGATGGCGCAACGCCCCATCATCATGGCGCTCGCCAACCCGAACCCGGAGATCATGCCAGATCTCGCCCGCGCCGCCCGCCCGGACGCCATCATCGCCACCGGGCGCTCGGATTTTCCGAACCAAGTCAACAACGTCCTGTGCTTCCCCTTCATCTTCCGCGGCGCCCTGGACTGCGGCGCGACCCGGATCAACAAGGCGATGGAGATCGCCTGTGTCCATGCCATCGCGGATCTCGCGATGGCAGAGCCGTCTGACATCGTACGCGCGGCCTATGGCGGCCAGGGCCTGAGCTTCGGCCCCGAGTACCTGATCCCGCGGCCCTTCGACCCCCGGCTCATGGCCCACCTGGCGCCCGCGGTGGCCAGGGCGGCCATGGAATCGGGCGTGGCCAGCCGCCCCATCGCGGATCTGGATACCTATCGCGATACCCTGTCGCTGCGCGCCTTCCGCAGCGGCATGGCGATGAAGCCGGTCTTCGACCACGCCCGAGCGGCCCCGCGGCGGCGGGTAGTGTTCGCCGAGGGCGAGCAGGAGAAGGTGCTGCAGGTCGCCCAGCAGGCGGTGAGCGAGGGGATCGCCCGGCCCCTGCTCATCGGACGGCCGGAACAGATCCGCCAGGGGTTGCACGACCTGGGGCTCTCCATCCGCCCCGGAGAGGACTTCGACCTGATCATCCCGTCGGAGAACCCACGCTTCGACACCCACTGCACCACCGTTTACGAGCGCGTCAAGCGGCGCGGCTATACCCTCACCGAGGTGCGCGAGTATGTGCGCAAGTCCCCGACCGTACTGGCCGCCGCCGTGCTGCGCTCGGGCGATGCAGACGCCATGATCTGCGGCGTGGTCGGGCGTTACCTGCGCCACCTGGAGCACGTCCAGGCAATCATCGGCTGCACCCCCGGGGTGCAGCGGCTCACTGCCATGAATGCGGTCATCCTGTCGCAAGGGCCGCTCTTCATCGCCGATACCTATGTGCAGGAGGACCCCAGCGCCGCGGACTTGGCGGAGATCGCGCGGCTGTGCGCGGCGCAGGTCGCCCGGTTCGGGATCGAGCCCAAGATCGCGCTGTGTTCGCACTCCAACTTCGGCACCCGCCACACCCCCTCCGCGGAGAAAATGTGCGAGGCGCTGCGGCTGCTGCGGGCGAGCAACCCAGAGCTCGAGGTGGAGGGCGAGATGCAGCCCAACCTGGCCCTGGACCCGGAACTGCGCGAGCGGCGCTTCCCCGGTTCCCGGCTGACCGGGCGCGCCAACCTGCTCATCATGCCCAACCAGGCCGCCGCCAATATCGCACTCAACCTGCTGCGCTCCACTGCCGGGGGCAGCAGTTCCATCAATGTTGGGCCCATGCTGCTCGGCGCCGATCGCCCGGCGCACATCGTCAGCACCAGCACCTCGGTGCGCGGCCTGCTCAACATGACTGCGCTGGCGGCAGTGCAGGCGGGCTGAGAACTCCAACGATGACCATGCAACCCTCTGCGCATCACCACCGCGTCCCCGGCTGGGGCACCGTCGCCCTCCTGCTGCTCGGCCTGACCGGCGCCGACCCGGCGGCCACGGCGCGGGATCATAAGTGCTGGACCGGCGCGGACGGAATGCGGGAATGCGGCGCAAGAGACCCCCACCCAGACCCCCGAGGACCTGGAACGTCTGAGGGTGAAGCGCCAAGCGCAAGATCAGGCTCGCGCTCAGCGTGAGGCCGACGAGGCGCTGCGAGCGAAATATCCGGCATTATGTAGCAACTGCACATATTTATCAAATCAATTTGTTACGCAGAATCTGGCAGCAACTCAGTGCGATGCGGGCGGGTGGGCGCCGGGATCTCCCAGATTTCGGTGAGAAACCCAGCTGCCGAGGTTGGCTCAGAATCGGGAAGTTTCAGCCAAGTCACTGAATAGATGCTTGCAGACAACCGGGGCGACTGCGACACCAAGTCGGTAGCCTTCGCCGCGGTCGCCCACCTGCTGTTTCCCCGGCTGCCCATCACCCTGATCCTGGTGCCGCGCCACGCACTGCTGGGCCTGGGGCTGGAACCGGAGCCGGGGGACCGCTACACCCTGCGCGAGCGCCGCACCTAAGGGTCCTGGCCCAGCCGGTCGGCACCGGCATCCTGCCGGTGGGCCGCAGCGGCCCCGAGTCCGCCGCGGCCCTGGGGCAGGTCACCGCAGTGGTGCCGCTTTTTCCCGTCCGCCGCATAAGGTCCAGGACGCGACCGCTACGCTCCGGGGTCTGTCTGCAAACAAACAGTGCCCAGGCGCTAGACAGTGCAATCATTCACCAGGGAAAAGCAGTTTAGCCGCAAATGAACGCAAATTGACATAAATAATCAGAGACTTGACCTTTAGTGCATGTTCGCCGTCTGAGTGAACGCCCGCGATGATGCCAACCAGCAGATTTATTTGCGCTTATTTGCGTTCATTTGCGACCAAAATGCTCTTTTTCGCTTCACCCACCTGTTAACCCAGAGAGAGCGGACCAAACCATGAGCGACGACACCCAAAGCGACCTCTTCCAGCCCTACCAGCTCGGTAGCCTGACACTCGCCAACCGCATCGTGATGGCCCCGCTGACGCGCAGCCGGGCTGCGGCCGGAGACGTGCCCACCCCCTTGATGGCTACCTATTACGGCCAACGCGCCGGCGCCGGCCTGATCATCAGCGAGGCGTCGCAGATCTCGCCCCAGGGTAAGGGCTATATCCAAACCCCGGGCATCTACAACGAGACCCAGATCGCGGGTTGGCGGCAGGTCACCGAAGCGGTTCACGCCAAGGGCGGCAAAATCGTCATCCAACTCTGGCACGTCGGGCGCATCTCGCACCCCGAGCTGCAGGAGGGAGGCGCCCTGCCGGTGGCCCCCTCGGCGGTGAAGGCGCACGGGCAAGTGTTCACCGGCCGGGGGATGGTGAACATGATGACGCCGCGCGCTCTGGGGCTTGCGGAACTCCCGGGCCTCATCGACGATTACCGGCGCGCGGCACAGAACGCGCAAGCGGCCGGCTTCGACGGAGTCGAGATCCACTCGGCCAACGGCTATTTGCTCGATCAGTTCCTGCGCGACCAGACCAATCGGCGCACCGACGCCTATGGCGGCAGCATCGAGAACCGCTCCCGTCTGCTGCTGGAGGTTACTGAGGCCGTGCTCGGGGTCTGGCCGCAGGATCGCGTCGGGGTCCGCCTCACCCCGCTCTCGCCCGCCAACGACATCGCCGACAGCAACCCGGAGGCGCTCTTCACTCAGGTGGTACGGGAACTCTCGGCGCGCAGTATTGGTTTCCTGCATGTCGTGGAGGGCGTGACCGGCGGCCCGCGTGAGACCGGCTCCAGCTTCAAGCTCAGCACCCTGCGCCCACTCTTCCACAGGACCTACATCGCCAACAACGGCTACACGCGGGAGCTTGCCTTGGCCGCGCGCGCCGCCAACGCCGCCGACCTGATCGCCTTCGGCAGGCCCTTCATCGCCAACCCGGACCTGGTGGAGCGTCTGCGGCGCAATGCCCCACTCAACGAGCCCGATAAGGCCACCTTCTACGGCGGCGATGAACACGGCTATACCGACTATCTCTTTCTTGCGGGCGCCTGAGCAGCGGACGGCATAAAGGCGCGCCGTCGCAAGGGCGGCGCGAACGGTGGAAGGTTTTGTTGCGGGTCATGCCCGAGAAGCAGCCGCCGGGGCCTGAAGGCCCCGACGACCGAGTAGTTTGCGGGCCTGCCGCGTGGTATCGGTCGGCAGGTTTTTCTTGAATATCCTCCTCGCCCTTTTTATCGGGTTTGGATGCAAGGCCTGTGGCATGGACCCCGTGGGATCAGCGCCTTGTCACCCTCTGCTTTTAGCAACTCCGATCAAGACTGCGGGCCAGGCGGGTCGCGATGAGCAGCATCTTAGCGCCTTCTTCACGGAAAAAAATATTCAGTATTGACGGCTGCTCGATGCCCCGACAAGCAGGTCTTTGTGCAGGCGCCGTTTGCCGCTCCGCCGTCGATACGCTAGCAGCCTGTCGGTGTCTTTTCGGCAAGGCTGCATGAAATCCCGTTCCTGACCCGGTAGCGTAGGAGCTCCGTTTTTGGTGATCCGGAGGCTCCACGATGTCACTGTCACTCCCCGCCGCTGCC
>JADNEJ010000111.1 GCA_016292295.1 Candidatus Thiodictyon intracellulare | reverse complement strand
ATTACGTCTGCAGTAAGGGGAACACCGCGGAAAACTGCGTTTCTAGCCGAAAACCGTCTCTTTTTTGCAGCAAAAGCCCGTCCAAGGGACTCAGGCGGTGGCGCCGGTCGCTAAGTCCGACAGGCTGCTAGTCTGCGTGTCGGACGGGACATTCATCCCATCCGGCGCGCTTCTTGGTCAGTCTCGAGAACAGCAATACGCGAAGAAGTATTTGCGTTCATTTGCGGACAGTCTTCATTTCCGCCGCCGTTCATGCATTTCCGCCGCCGTTCATGCGCGCGGCACCAATTTCAAACCGCGCGCCAGGTCGGCCTCAATATCGGCCACGGATTCGAGCCCCACGGCGACCCGGATCAGCCCCTCGCCGATACCTGAGGCGGCACGCTCCTCCGAGCTCAGGCGGCCGTGGGTGGTGCTGGCGGGGTGGGTGATGGTACTCTTGGTATCGCCCAGGTTGGCGGTGATGGAGAGCAGGCGCGTGGCATCGATTAGGCCCCAAGCACCGCTGCGTCCACCGCACACGTCGAAGGCGACGATGCCACCGCCGCCGCACTGCTGGACACCGACCAGGTGGTGCTGGGGGTGGTCCGGCCGGCCCGGGTAGTAGACGCGCTCCACCCCGGGCTGGACGGCGAGCCAGTCCGCGAGCCGGGCTGCGCCGCGGGAGTGGGCCTCCATGCGCAGTTCCAGGGTCTCCAGGCCCTTGAGGAAGACCCAGGCGTTGAACGGGCTCAAGGTGGGCCCGGCGGTGCGCAGTACACCGTAGACGTCCTCACCGACCCGTTTGCGGTCGCCCACCACGGCGCCGCCGACGCAACGGCCCTGCCCGTCCAGGTACTTGGTGGCGGAGTGGATGACGAGATCCGCCCCCAGTTCCAGGGGGCGCTGCAGGGCCGGGGTACAGAAACAGTTGTCCACCACCAGCAGGGCGTTGCGGCGCCGGGCAAGCTCAACCAATGCGCGCAGATCCACCATCTCTGTCAGTGGGTTGGACGGGGTCTCGCAGAACAGCAGCCGGGTCTGCGGGCGGATCGCCGCGTCCCAGGCGGCGAGCTCGCCCAGGTCGCAATAGCTGGTGCCGATGCCGAAGCGGCTCAAATACTTATTGAACAAGAGCGTGGTGCTGCCGAAGAGGCTGCGCGACGCGACGATGTGGTCCCCGGACTGGAGCAGCCCCATACAGACGGCCAGGATAGCGGCCATGCCGGAGGCGGCGGCGACGCAGGATTCCCCGCCCTCTAGGGACGCCAGGCGCTCCTCGAAAGCGCGCACTGTGGGGTTGGTGAAGCGCGAGTAGATGTTTCCCGGGCTGTTGCCGGCGAAGCGCTCGGCGGCCTGCGCGGCACTCTCGAAGACGAAGCTGGAGGTGGTGAAGATGGGCTCACCGTGCTCCCCCTCGCCGGTGCGGTGATGCCCGGTGCGCACCGCACGGGTGGCGAAGCCGGGTTCACCGGCCGGGTCGCGCCGGGAGTTGGGACCGGGTTCGGGCACAGGCGGAGTTGTTGTGCAGGTCAATGGCGGTCTCATTGTGCCCGGAGCGGGCCTCCTTTGCACTGTCGTTGCGGTTGGCCTCCAGGTGTTGGAGGTAGCTGGTGGTTACGTCCCCGGTCACATAGTTCCCATCGAAGACGGAGCAGTCGAAACGGTCGACATGACTCTTACCCCGCTTCTGGACCGCCTGGATCAGGTCATCAAGGTCCTGATAGATGAGCTCGTCGGCGCCCAGGAAGGCCGCGACCTCGTCTGGGGTGAGCCCGTGCGCCACCAGTTCGGTCGCCGACGGCATATCGATGCCATAGACGTTGGGGAAGCGTACCGGCGGCGCGGCGGAGGCGAAATAGACCCGGTTGGCTCCGGATTCACGGGCCATCTGAATGATTTGCTGGGAGGTGGTGCCGCGCACGATGGAATCGTCCACCAGCAGCACATTCTTCTTCTTGAACTCTAGGTCGATGGCATTGAGCTTCTGGCGCACCGAGCGCTTACGTACCTTCTGTCCGGGCATGATGAAGGTGCGCCCGATGTAGCGGTTCTTGATGAACCCTTCCGTATAGGGGACACCCAGGTGATTGGCCAGTTGCAGGGCGGCGGTGCGGCTGGTATCCGGGATCGGGATCACAACATCGATATCGTGGCTGGACCACTCGCGCCGGATCTTGGCGGCTAGCCGCTTGCCCATACGCGAGCGCGCCTTATGGACCGAAATATTGTCGATGATGGAATCCGGCCGGGCGAGATAGACGAACTCGAAAATACAGGGTGAGAGCAGCGAGGTTTCCGCACACTGTTGGGTATGCAGCGTGCCGTCCACGGCGATGAAGACCACCTCGCCCGGGGCCACATCGGCCACCAGCGTAAAGCCAAGGGTATTTAAGGCCACCGACTCCGAGGCGATCATGTACTCGGTGCCCTCATCGGTCTCGCGCCGGCCGTAGATCAGGGGGCGGATACCAAAAGGATCACGGAAGCCGAAGACGCCGAAACCCGGGATCATGGCGACCGCGGCGTAGCCGCCGCGGCAGCGCCGATGGACCCCAACCACGGCACGAAACACGTCCTGCTCGTCGATACGCAGTTTCCCCTGAACTTGCAACTCGTGGGCGAGGATGTTGAGCAGGACCTCGGAGTCGGAATCGGTATTGATGTGGCGCAGGTCGTCGACGAAGAGGTCGCGCTTCAGATCCTCGGCATTGATGAGGTTGCCGTTATGGGCCAGCACGATGCCGTAGGGTGAATTGACGTAGAAGGGCTGGGCCTCGGCGGAGCCGGTCGCCCCCGCGGTGGGGTAACGGACATGACCCACCCCCATAGTGCCGCGCAACTCGATCATATTGCGGGTACGGAAGACGTCGCGGGCCAGACCGCTGTCTTTGCAGAGGTGGAGTTTATCCCCCTCGCAGGTCACGATCCCGGCCGCATCCTGACCGCGGTGCTGGAGCACCAGCAGAGCATCGTAGAGCGATTGATTGGCCGGACCCTTACCGACGATGCCGACAATACCGCACATGGGGACCTCACTCGCGTGTCCGCGAAAAACGGACACCGAAGGACGGGGAGCCGGCCAAGCTAACCGAGAACAGGGCGGGTTGCAACCCTGCTCAGACCTTCTTCAGTTGATCCTGAATCGCGGGAGGGACCAGACTCAGCAGCCAATCGGCGGCCTTTTGGGACTGCGTGATCGCCCAGGACTCCTGCCACCAGGTCTCATCAGCCATCGGGGTCAGGCCGGCCAGGAAGACCATCATGGCCACCAGCACACCGCCACGCGCCGCACCGAACAGGAGCCCAAGTGCCCGGTCGACACTGGTCAGCCCTGTCTTGTCGATCAGGGCACCGAGGAACGCCCCCAGGATCAGCACCAGCAGCACCAGCACGACGAAGGCGACCGCCAGCCGCACGCCCGGCGGGGTGATGTAGTTGGTCAGGATCGCGGCGAACGGCTTGTAGTACAGATAGCCGACCCCGACGGCCGCCAGCCAGACGGCCAGCGACATGACCTCGCGGATCAGCCCCCGCGCCAGTCCGACCAGGGCCGACAATAAGATAATCGCAATCACGACCGCATCGATCCAGTTCATATCGGTTCCTCGGCACGGGCACGCGGTTGCGGCCCTTATGGATGGCTCTTGATCAAGGGATCGACCTTGTATTTCTCACGCAGTCGGGCGACCGCCTGCTCGGCCTGGGCCCGATCCAGTTGCGGACCCACCTGGACCCGATAGAAGGTCCGCCCATTTACCTCGGCCTTCTGGACGAAGGCGGCAAAGCCGTCCGCACGCAGTTTGCCCTCCAACTCGGCCGCCCCCGCCTGGTTCGGGATGCTCGCGACCTGGATTACCCAGGAGGGCGTCCCGGCGTTGGCGCCCGCGGCCGGTGCCGCGCCCTGCGCCGGCGCCTTGGCCGACTTACCCGCCGCCGGGGCTGCGACGGTGGCTGGGGGTCGCGCGGGTGCGCCCGCGGCGGGCTTTGCCGCCGGCGGCGCGACCGCCGCGGGGCCCACGGGAGCAGCGGCAGTTGGATGCGCCGGCGCGTCGCTGGGCACCAGCACCGGTTCCCCGACCGGAGGCAGCGCCAAGGGGTGGGAGACGGTCGAGCCCGACTCCGGAAGCCCGCCCACACCAGAGTCCTGCGGCCCCAGAAAGATCTCGGTCTTCACCGCCGGGTCAAAGGCCGGCGGACGCGGGATGGACTGTTGAATCGGCGGCAGGCTGTCCAGTGACTGCGGCTCGAACAGCATGGGCACGAAGATCACCGCCAGGGCGACGATCACCACCGCCCCGATCAACCGTTTCTTGGCACCTTCTCGCATCACGCCTCGACTCCGCGGGCCGCGCCGCACGGCACGAACAAAAACAGGGTGTCAGTCCCCAACTGGACGTAAAAACCGCTCACCGCCCGGTACCATCACCGCCCGGTACCATCACCGCCTGCCGGGCCTTCGCGCAGCAGCCAATCGCAAGTGGCGTGTGCGACGCGTCAGGCCCGGGTGGACCCATCGGCTCCCGGGGAACCACCGGCTCCACATGGTCCGACACCTTAGTATACCAGCATGGAGGAAACTCACTCGCCTCTGAGGGTGAGGGCCTCGCCCACCGTGGTAAATGAACCGAAAACCAGGACCGCGTCCCCCGCGGCGGACGCCGCCACGGCCGCCGCCAGTGCCGCCTCAACCGTTGGGAGCACCGTACCGGACGCCGGCGGCAGGAGGCCCTCCAGCCGCTGCGCCAGCAGCGCCGCCGGCATGGCGCGGGCGTCCGTGCTCGCCGTTAGGTACCAGGCGTCCACCAGTGGGCACAGGGGCGCGGCCACCGCCTCGGGCTCCTTGTCCATCAATACGCCGAACACCGCCCGCACCTTGCCGGGACACTTGAAGGCGCGCAGATTCTCCGCCAGGGCCAAGGCCGCCTCGTGATTGTGCGCCACATCCAGGACCCAGGTGACCGCTCCGAGGAAGACCTGGAAGCGGCCCAGCAGGCGGGCACGCCCAAGACCGGCACGGATGGCGCTGACCGGCACCGGGAGCCGGGCGCGCAGACCACGCAGCGCGGCGATGGCCGCGGCGGCATTGTGGTGCTGAAAGGTCCCGCGCATGGCCGGGGCCGGCAGTGCCAGGCGCTCCCCGTCCGGTCCCGACCAGACCCAGCCGTCACCCTCCGTAGCCGCCGCACAGCCCAGTTCCGCACCCACCTGCAGCACCCGGGCACCGAGTGCCAGCGCCGCCGCGCGCAGGGCCGCGGGGGCGTCCGGCTGACCGATCACCGCCGGCCGGCCGGCGCGGAAGATCGCGGCCTTCTCGCCGGCGATGAGATCCAGCGTCGCGCCGAGCCAGGCAGTATGGTCGTGGCCGATGGAGGTCACCACCGAACAATCCCCATCAATTAGATTCACCGCGTCGAGCCGCCCGCCCAGCCCTACCTCCAGGATCACCAGGTCCGGCGCGGCGCGCACGAAGAGGTCCAAGGCCGCCAGAGTGCCGAACTCGAAATAGGTCAGCGGCACCACCCCGCGGGCCTGATCCACGCGGGCGAAGGCCGCGCACAGCAGCGCATCCGTCACCGCGGCACCATCGACGCGCACCCGCTCGTTGTAACGCAATAGATGCGGGGAGGTGTAGCAGCCGGTGGTGTAGTCGGCCGCCTGGACCATAGCTTCGATCAGGGCGACGCAGGAGCCCTTGCCGTTGGTGCCCCCGACCGTGATGACCGGGCAGTCGAGCCGAGCGGGTCCCAGCCGGGACCAAACCTCGCGCACGCGCTCCAGGCCGAACTCCATCCGATTCGGGGTCAGCGTGCCCTGCCAGGCGAGCCACTGGTCCAGGGTCCACAGGTCAGTTGGGTACATTGTCACTGGTAAAATCGGGCCTCGCCGCGCCTTCGGGGGGCGGGATTGTGCCACGGGTCGTGGGTTGCGCCAAAGGTAGGGTTGCGAAATTCGTCGCAGACCTTGCGGCGGACAGGATGAGGACCAGGAAGATGTTGTGAATCAATTACAAACGTAGTTAAGCTACGCCGACGAGCAAGATTCGCTTCGAGTCGCAATCTTAATCCCTAGCAGCCTGTCGGACTTAGCGACCGGAGCCACCGCCTGAGGCCCTTGGACGGGTTTTTGTGTCAAAAAGAGACTATTTTCGTCTAAAAACGCAGTTTTCCGCGGTGTTCCCCTTACTGCAGACGTAATACGATTATCCGCGCGAAGCGCTCGGTGGCCAGCGCCGCAATCTGGGTTTTGGCGGCGGCAATCGCCGCTAGACGCTCCTCGCGACGCTCCAGTGCCGCCGGGATGCTCATCCCGTCCGGGACCT
>JADNEJ010000062.1 GCA_016292295.1 Candidatus Thiodictyon intracellulare | reverse complement strand
GTGCCAGATCGGCAGCGGCGGGGAGTGACAGTGACATCGTGGAGCCTCCGGATCATCAAAAACGAGGCTCCTACGCTACCGGGCCAGGCCAAGGCTTCAGCCTTGGCGCTCCTCCAAGGCTGAAGCTTTGGACTCCAGAAGGTAGTGCGACGCTTAACATAATGGTAGTGATCCCCGGTCACGGATCTCGACTGGGGTTCCCACCGGGGTGAGGTCGAAGAGTCCCACCAGGTCCGCGTTGCGCATACGGATACAGCCGTGGGAGCGGGGTTCGCCCAAGGGGGCGGTGTCCGCGCAGCCGTGGATGTAAATGAAGCGGCGCAGGGTGTCGACAGGCCCGCCGCGGTTGCGGCCGGGCTCGCAGCCGGTGAGCCAGAGGATACGGGTGAGGACCCAGTCCCGGTCCGTGTAGGCGGCGGCTAGTTCCGGGCCGTAAACCTCGCCGGTCGGGCGGCGGGCGCGAAACACGGTGCCGACCGGGCAGCCGGCACCGATGCGCAGCCGCACCCGGTGCCGCCCGCGGGGGGTGCAGCCGCTCCCGTTCAACTCACCGGCGCCGTTCAAGCCGGTGGAGACCAGATAGCGCACGAGGATGCGCTCGCCCTCGAACAGGGTGAGCGTCTGGGTCGCGATGTCGATGCGGATATGCCGCTTGGTCATTGCTACTCCTGGCGGGATGAGCGCGTGCCCCATCCAGCTCGCCATTCTTCTTCTTCGTGTCTCTGTGTCTCTGCGTCTCCGTGAGAGGATCTAAGCGGTGTTGGCCAGTGATGCAAACGACTCGGGAAAGGCGCGGATCAGGATGCGTCGGGCCAGTTGGAAGGCGAAGCTCTCGCGCTGGGTGTGGGAGAAGTCGCAATGGCGAAAGAGCGTCGCCTCGCCGGTGTCGCTGACCGGCGTCCAGCCGTATTTGACCCGGCGCATGCGGCTCGGGTAGAACCAGAACATGCGATAGAGGCTCTGCAGGAAGAACTGCCGGTCGCGCTCGTCGACCCGGTTCGGGGTGTCCTTTTCCAATTCCCGGATCAGTTGATCGTAATAAGGGTCGCTGTCGTCGTTGCTGCGGCGCTCGCCGAGCATCCGCTTGGTCTCGAAATAGATCCGATCCAGCGGCAGTCGGCGCCCCTCGGCGTCGGCCCCGATGAGGTCGGCGGTTACGCCCTCGGGCAGCTCCCCGAAAATGCGCCCGAGCAGCCCCAGCAGCAGCCGCTCATGGGGCTGGCACTCACGCGGGAAGGCGAACATAGCGCGCAGGTCGGCCATGAAGATAAAGGCGACGTCGGCCTCGCTCAGATCATCGAGCAATTGGGTGTGAGAGGCCCAGTTGCGCACCTCTTTCAGGATGGTCCCGTAGCTCGCCATATAGGTGGATTTATCGGGCAGGTGGTTGACCTTGGCGCGGTTGTCCCATTCCCGGCTGAGCGCATGCAGGAGGATGCGGTAACGCTGTTTGCGCTGCTCCGTAGAGGCCGGTGCACACAGGGGCAGCAGGGCGGTCATGCTCGCCAGATAGTCGCGCACATAGCCGGGGGAGGCTGGTCCTGGGGGCCACTCGGGTTCGTCTTCGCGCTTAAAGAAGAGCGAGAACACCAACCCATCCTCGCCGCGCCGATCCATCAGGTCCTCGGCCGCGGCGCAGCCCATCAGAATACCGCGGCGCAGGACAGAGTAGGCGTCGGCCTGCTTGTCGCCGATCCAACGGCGCACCGTCTCATCGCGCTTGGTATAGATGACGGGCGCGGTGAGCTTGGCCGCCTCGAAGGCGCTGGCGATGGATATGAGTTGATCGCCGTGATTGGAGCAGAAGAGGATGTGCCGCTTCGGAAACCCGGCCTCGATCAGCAGTTCGGTGAAGATGTGATAGCCGGCGACCTTCTTCAGCTCGCTGACCGCGGCACGCCAGGCGGGGCTCAGGGGCTCAGTGTGCGCCGCGTGCTCCTTGAGATACCGCTTCTCGCGGAGAAACCGATCGATCTCGGTTACCGCTTGCGGGTCGTCCAGGTCGTAATCCTCATAGGGCTTGAGGTCGATATCGATCACAACATAATCGATGGCAGCTAATTGCACGGGGTCGCGTACCAGGCGGTAGGCATCGAAGAAGGTGGTCTTGAGCGTGATCCCGTGCGCCCCCAGCCAGGCTTTGAGATCGGGCACGGCGGTCGGGCACCCGGCCAGCCCGAAGACTTGGTCCACGGTGGCCCGGATGTCGCCTTCAAAGTCCTCGATCCACAGAAAATCACTCATTCGGGGTACTCCAGAAACAGGTTCGTGGGCAATTGCATGGCTAAAGTGAAGGTATGCCCGTCGGCGATGATGCTGACGCGGCCCGCGAGCTTCTCGACCAGCAGGTGCAGAAAATCATGGCCGCGGCCGCTGCCCTTGACCATGGCCGAGGCGCTCGGGGTCGTTGGGTTAGACACGCCGAACTCGACCTCGGAGTCCAGGGTACCCCACCAGGCTCGGGCCGGCGCGCAGTCTGTGGTGGCGTAGTATTTGAACAGGTTGGTAAAGGACTCGGTGCACAGGATCGTGAGGAAAGAGCCGGTGGTCCCGAAGGGCGTAAAGCAGATGGTGGACTGGGCAAAGCCACTGGTCTGTAACGGGAAGAAGCGCTTGCCGATCCAGTCGCACAGGGTGCCGAGCCCCGCCTGGGGCAGTAGTGCCATCAGCGATTCCTCCCATTCGGCGCGTAGGCGTTCGGCCAGGTGCCCATGCTCTTCATGCCAGGCCCGCAGCCGCAGCGTGGTCGGGACCAGCCCGGTGCGGTGGGCGTAGCTGAGAAAATGCTGCTGAATGCGCTCGCTGCCGCGCTGGGACAGGAGCTGCCCCAGGGCGAGCCCGAGGGAGCGGACCACGATCTGCTCCAGGGTGGCGGGGCCGGCCTGATCGTCCTGCAACTTGTGGCGCAGTACATTGGTATTGCTGGAGATCAGGCCGAAGATATCAAGCAGGCCGCGCATGGTGTTGACCGCCTCGCGGTGTACCCAGGGGTTATTCTCGTGATCGGCATTGTAGATGATGCGGTCGAGCGACCCGCGGAACTTATGGGCCACCAGGGCCATCACGTCCTCCTGTTCCTTATTCCTGACGCGCAGGATTTCGGCGTCATGAATGGCACGTTCGGCCAACTCGGTCTTGGCGTGCAGGCGGCGCAGATACCGCAATTGAAACAGGTAGCCCCGATAATACTCCTCGAACAGCACGATCAAGCAGAAGGTTGGGATGGTGAGTAGTGTCATCAACTCCATGGCGTGACCGCCTTCGGCGGGGATGCTCGCGGGGAAGAACAGTGTCCGTACCAGGATCAGGGACGCGAACGCAATCATCAGGTAGGCGAGCCGGTTCAGGTAGCGCGGGTTGCGATTGGTATAGCGGATCGGATCGGAAAAGACGCGGATGGCCGGGAACATGACCGCCAGACGGTCGCTCCCGAGGGTATCGGGCAGGGCACGGCGGGCCATACGCGCGATGCGATGGTGCGCGCGTCGACCGTAAGCGGCCGCCATGATGACCGTGGTGACATAGACCCAAAACAGAATGGGTGACTCGATGAACATGGCGCTCAGGGAGGGTAGGCTGCCGGTCGACAGAAAGACGAGATAGGTCGCGACCTCCATCATGCAGTAGCCGATAGCGATCTTGGTGAAGGTCGAAATGTACATGGTCGAGGAGGCTCGCGGGGGCCGCCCGCCGGCGCGGGTTGCAGGGGGGGCCGGGGGGGACAGGATCGCATGCCGCGCCGTTCAGGGCCAGAGATCGCCGCGCGGTTTGCTCCTCGGTGCGGCCGTCCGCGCGCGTGGCGCGTGGCGCGTGGCGCGTGGGCGCGTGGCGCGTGGCGCAAACCATCGGTTTCGCGGCGCTCTACCCATCCTCGTCTGACGCCGAGTCTGCCCGGCGGTGTCACGCGTGCGGCCCAATCAGGGCCGCAGTGGGGTTCGGTAGTCCCGGTGCGCTCCGGCAGCGCGCATCGGCAGCGGCGCGATGTCGGCGACGCGGTCCGCGTTGACGGGCGCGGCGGCGGCGCCGACACTAGCGGTACTGAAGATTCTTGCGGAGTAATTGGTCGTGGAACGTTTGATCGAACGCCTGTTGTTTGCGAGCCGTTGGCTGCTGGCCCCCGTCTACCTCGGCCTCTCTCTGACCCTCTTGTTGCTCGGAATCAAGTTTTTTGAGGAAGTCTGGCACCTGGCCTACGTCTGGCAGGTGAGCGAGTCCGACATGATACTGGGCGTGCTCGCTCTGATCGACCTGTCCCTGGTCGCCAGCCTGGTGGTGATGGTGATGTTCTCGGGCTACGAGAGTTTCGTCTCGCGCCTGGATATCGGAGAGAGGGACGACAAGCTGGGGTGGCTTGGCAAACTCGATGTGGGCACCTTGAAGCTTAAGGTAGCGGCGTCGATCGTGGCGATCTCATCCATCCACCTGTTGCAGAAATTCGTCAATATCGAAAATACCCCCAACGACAAGCTCATGTGGTACGTGATCATCCACTTGACCTTCGTCCTCTCGGCCCTCTTGATGGGCGTCCTGGATCGCATCGCCTTCGCCAGCCATCGCGACGACGGCGGCACCGATGCGGGGCACTGAGCGCGCTATCACCCGGACCGCAAGCATCGTTTGTGAGCAGAGGAGAGCGAGCCGCCCCTGCCACCGTCAGGGTCGCAGCGCGAATTTTAGGATAACAGCATATATTTAAACGTTTTATTATCCTGATGCGTCACGGCGATGTCCAAGGAGTCCCGCGGTTTCGCGGGGGTTGTGACGACGCCCTGAGCGATGCCGGCTGAGCGCAGTTGCGCTGCGCCACGATACGGGAGCCGGCCATCAGCCACATCGTCAGTTTCCCGGCGCGCCGTTGTGCCGACTTTGCCTTGGCAATGACGGCCGAACGGGGCCTGCCCCTCGACTTGTCCGAAGCCTTCAGTGAGTGCCGCTTCGGCGTCTGGAAGGGGCTGGCGGCCGACTAGATTCCCGCCGATGAGCTCACCCGCTTCTGAGACGACCCGGTGGGCTATACCTCACCCGGCGCCGAGCCCTTTGCAGCCTTCCGGCGACGGGTGCTCGACGGCTGGCAGGCGCTTATCGCGGCCGCTGCGGCCCACACCCTGGTCCTGACCCACGGCGGTGATGTGCGGGTTATCCTCGCCTAGGTGCTGGGGATGCGTAACTGCTCAGGCATCCAGATCGAGGTCCCCTCACCCGCGTCACCCGGTTGCGACTGACCCCGCCGCCATGCCAGCCGAGCCTTATCTCTCATGCCGCGTAAGCGCTCCGAACCGCGATGAGCAAAGGGATCCTCAAGCGGATCGCCCCGGCCTGTGCCCGTGCTGGATCGCCGGTCGTTTCCTCACCCGCTACCCGTTTCCGGACCCGAGTGCGGTTACGCCGGCCGAACTCGGTCTGGCGGTCCCCTGGTATCTGGTGATTGGACTGACACTGGGGCTCGCGATCACAGCCGTCGCGTTCTTGCTGGGGCCGACTGTCTTGGCGCGGCCGACCGGGGTCGCTGCGGCCCTGGTGCTGAGCCTCTGGGTCTGGTCGACCGGTGGGCTTCACCTTGATGGTCTGGCGGACACCGTAGACGCCTGGGTTAGCGGGATGAGCAGTCGCGAACGGACCCTGGCCATTATGAAGGGCCCCGGCTGCAGGCCCGCCGGGGTCAGTACCCTGATCCTGATTCTGGTCATGAAGTTCGCCGGCTTAGAAACCATGATTTGAGCGTGGAATGCCTGAGCGCTCCTGTGGGTGCCCGTGCTAGCGCGCTCGCAGTTGCCGCTGCTCTTGCTGATCACCCTCTATGCCCGCTCCGCGGGCATGGCCACCGATCCGGCGCGGACCGCGCCTGCGGGCGCTTCGCGCCTGATCGTTGCGCTGAGCGCCGGCGCCGCTGTAGTGATCCTGGGGTGGCTGGGCATCCTGATCGTGACCGCCCCCGGACCACGAGACCCTGGCGACCTTCCGGCGCTGCTTCCGCAAGAAATGTGAAGCGGCCTTCGTGCAGGTGCTGGAGGTCGCGCGGGAGAACCCGGCTCAGTCGCTCTTCGGCAACGTTTGCTTGGACGGGACCAAGATTCACGCCAACGCCAGCCGCCACAGCGCCTTGTCCTATGAGTATGCCGAGGCCCTGGAGGCGCACCTGCGGGCCGAGGTCCACGCACTGCTGGCGTTGGCCGAGCGCACTGACGGCGCCCAGGTCCCGGACAGGATGCGCATCCCGGCGGAACTTGAGCGTCGCGAGGAGCCTCTGGCGGCAATTGCCGCCGCCAAGACCAAGATTGCGGCGCGGGCCGCCGAGCGCTTCGCGCGTG
>JADNEJ010000587.1 GCA_016292295.1 Candidatus Thiodictyon intracellulare | reverse complement strand
CGTATTACGTCTGCAGTCAGGGGAACACCGCGGAAAACTGCGTTTCTAGCCGAAAGCAGCCTCTTTTTTGCCACAAAAGCCCGTCCAAGGGCCTCAGGCGGTGGCGCCTGTCGCTAAGTCCGATAGGCTGCGGCGGGCGAACTCCACCCATTGCTCCCGGAACACCCGCTCGGCCAGCCGGCAGTCCGCCACCGAGTCCAACATCGTGTCGCGCACCAGCTTGTAGTCCTTCACTAGGCGGTGGTAGGAATTCTCCGGGAAGGCCAAGGGGGACAGAAAGAGCGTGTCGACCACTCGCCGCTTCAGCAGCTCCAGGGCCGGTTGCTAGGCGCGCAGACAGTGCAGGTCATGGCCCAGCAGGTTGTGACCCAGGACCAACTCGGCACCGGCGGCGAAGCGGTCCAGGTTGGCAAGCGCCGTCCGCTCGTCGAAGCGCCCCTGGCGCAGGAAGGTCGTCCCGCCACGTACCGCGCCGATCTTGTGCAGTGCCCTATTGGGGCCGGTCTTCAGGTCGAGCAGGAGGGCGCGGGACAGGAAGTCGTTGAGCCATAGGTCCACGCGGTGATTATGCAAGAAAGGACAGCAGTTCGGGCAGGCGCCCGGCCTGCGGCTCAGATAGAATCCCCGCCATGCTGCTATCCGTCAAACACCGCTTCCTCTTCGTCCATATCGCCAAGACCGGCGGCACCAGCGTGCGCGCTGCCCTGGAGCGGCGGCGCTGGGCCGACCCCTGGTACTGGCCCATGTTCCTGTGTAGCCGGTTCAGTCACCTGAGCGGTCACCGTCTCGGCAGCAAATTCCCGCGCCACGCCAAGGTTTTGGCCGCGAAGGAGATGCTGCCAAAGGAGTTCTTCGACGAACTCTTCAAGTTCGGCTTTGTGCGCAACCCCTGGGACCTGCAGGTCAGCTCCTTCCACCACATCCGCCGGGAGCGGCCCCAGTTCCTGGAGGGCCATGAGGTGTTCGCGGACTTCCTGCGCTGGAAGCTGGACCCGCAACGCCCCTACCAGTACCACCTGAATACCTCCATCGAGTGGCAGAGCGATTATCTGATCGACCTGCACGGCAACCTGGCCGTGGACTTCATCGGCCGCTACGAGCGCCTGCATGCCGATTTTGCGACCGCCTGTGCCCGCATCGGCATCCCCGCCCCCGCCCTGCCCCATGCCCGCCAGGCGACTGACAGGTCCAAGGACTACCGAAGCTACTACACGGACGAGACCGCGGACCTGGTCGCCCGCCACTTCTGGCGCGACATCCAGATGCTCGGCTACACCTTCGACCCCCAAGACTGAACGCAAACCGCCAGTCCCCCGTCATCCCTCATCCCTATCGTCAGTCTCGCGGCACCAGGTCCCGATAAGCGTGCCAGGTGCCGTGGCCGATCAGTGGCATGACGATCAGCAGACCGATGAACCAGGTGAGGATGCCGAGTCCCACGAACAGCACGATGAGCGCCGCCCACAGGCCCATCGGCTGCCAGTTGCGCCGCACCGCCGCGACGCTGGTGCGCATGGCGGTCATCACACCCACCACCGGACGGTCCATCAGCATGGGCACGCTCACCACGCTGATGGCGAAGGTGAAGGCGGCAATCACGCCGCCGACGAGGACCCCGGCCAGGACGAAGGCGTTGTTCTGCCCGGACAGAAAGACGATCGGGATAAAGTGCTCCCAGGTTGGCACCGGGTTGTGGAAGAACAGGGCGAACACCAGGATCGAGGCGAGCATCCACACCAGCATCGCAAACACCAGGCCCAGGGCCATGACCGCGAGCTGGACCGCGTTGCGCTGCCACGCCTCACGCGCCTGGCAGAAATGGACCGAGGCACCCGCCTCTAGATTCGCACTGATCTGGTAGAGCCCGATCCCGAGCATGGGCGCCACCAGGAAGAAGCCGGCGGCCAGCACCGGGACGATGAAGAACATGCCGTCGGCTAGCAGGCCCAGGGTCATGAGCAGGCTGACGGCGACGAAGACGGCCCCATAGGTTAGGCTGAACCTGGGGGCGCGGCGCAGGTCCGCCCAGCCCTTGCGGAGCCATTCCCATGGTTTTTCAATTGTGATTGCGTTGACGTCGATGCGCTCGTACGGCGCCTCGTTCAGTTCAGACAGGATGCCGATGGCGGCTTCGTTCATGGTCGGTCCTCCGGGTTTTTTCTATACTTAAAGATTCGTTGTGCGCCTGATGATACAAAAATCCAGCGTCCGGCGCGCTACCGCACGTCGTCCGGACTTAGAATCACCGGCTTGATCCAACCCGCTCACCTCGAAGGAGCCCGCCATGTCGTCCCCCGCCATCCTGGAAGTCGCCGATCAGGTCTTCCGCATCGAGACCGGTCTCTATCGCCACGGGCTCGCCGCCTGTTATCTGGTGCGCTCGCACGATCGCCTCGCCATGGTCGAGAGCGGCACCGCCCACACGGTGCCGCGCCTGCTCCAGTTCATCGACGAACTCGGGCTCACCCCCGGCCATGTGGACTATGTGATGCCGACCCATGTCCACCTGGACCACGCCGGCGGCTCCGGAGACTTCATCGCCGCCTGTCCCGGGGCGCGGCTGGTCGTTCACCCCAAGGGTGCCCCGCACATGATCGACCCTACCCGCCTGATCGCCGGGGCCAGCGCGGTCTATGGGGCGGAGAGCTTCGCGCGCGACTATGGGCACCTGATCCCGGTGCCCGAGGTGCGCATGATCGTCGCTGCGGACGGCCAGGAGTTCGACCTCGCCGGGCGCACCCTGACCTTCATCGACACCCCCGGCCACGCCAACCACCACGGGTGCATCTACGACGCCCAGACCCGCGGCTTCTTCACCGGCGATACCTTCGGCATCTCCTACCGCGAATTCGACCAGGCCGCCGCCCCCTGGCTCTTCGCCCCCACCACCCCGGTCGCCTTCGATCCGGAGAGTTGGCTGACTACCCTAGACAAGCTCATGGCCTTCAAGCCGGTGGCCATGTACCTGACCCACTACGGCCGCGTCGACGCCCCCGAGACTCTGGTGGACGGACTGCGCGAGAGCATCCGCGCCCTGGCCGCCATCGCGCTCGCCGAGCAAGGCCGCGACGACGCCGGACGCGCCGCGCGGCTCAAGGAGGCGGTCTCTCGGCACCTGGTCGCCAGTGCTCGCGCCCACGGGGTGGACATGGAGCACGGGCGCATCATCGAACTGCTCGCGCTGGACACCGAACTCAACGCCCAGGGGTTGGAGGTCTGGCTCAAGCGGCTTGAGAAATCGTCCGCTGGGCGAGTTCTCAAGTAGCTAAACATTAAAGCCGGACGTGGAATTTGCCCCATCCGAAACGTTTTCCCGGGCTGGCGGACTTCCGCCAACGGCCGATAACGCAGTAAACCTTCGGGACGAGGCGAATGCCGCCTCCCGCCGCGGTCGATGGGACGATGAGACAATACTCCGTCCGGCTCGCGGGGCCGATCGCTGATGCCAGGGCGACGCGCGGGCCCCGTGGATGAATCTGAATTCACGGCGCGGCGGACGCTTTCCATTGAATCAAAGCCTTGAGGCGCTCGACCTCGGCCAGAGTGGGCGGGAGCAATCGGGGGCAGTGGGCGTAGGAGGGACAGCGTTCGCGACATCATCGGCCCGTAACAGTCGCGCAGCGACGCTGTGGGAGCGGCTTCAGCCGCGACGCGACCGCGCAAGCTGCCGCAGCCTCCCAGAAAGAGCAGTTCTCACACAGAGATCCCAAATCTGGGAATTTCTCACGCCAAAACGCCACGCTCGCCAAGAAATACGAGACGAAGCGGCTAACGAATGGATCCCTGCGGCGGCACGGACGCCGCACTCAAGCTCTGGGTCTCCGCGACCGGAGGCTCACAACCATCCCTTACGCGTGAAATAGGCCATCGGCAACACGGCCGAGATCACCATGAGCACGATCGAGAAGGGGTAGCCGTATTCCCAGTTCAGCTCGGGCATGTGCTGGTAGTTCATGCCGTAGATGCTGGCGATGAGCGTCGGCGGCAAGAAGGCGGTGGCGGCTACCGAGAAGATCTTGATGATCTTGTTTTGCTCGATGTTGATGAAGCCCTGGGCCGCCTGGAGCAGGAAGGTCACCTTCTCGAACAGATAGTTGTTGTGGGGCAGCAGGGCGTCGATCTCGGAGAGTAGGTATTTGAGCCGCTTGGCGCAGGGCTTGGACGCCTGGGCGCTGCGCCACACGAAGGCCAGATCGCGCCGCGCGTCCATCAGACAGAGGCGGACCTTGCCGTTTAAGTTCTCGTGACGCGCCAGGCGTTCCAGAGACTGCTCCAGGTCCGCGTCCGGGTCCTCCAGGACGTGGAAGCTGGTCTGCTCCAGGTCCCGGTAGAGCTCCTGCAGGGCGTCGCCCAAATCCTGCACGGCGGTCTCGAAGAGTCCGGCCAGGAGCCCGGTGGGCTCGTTGAGCAGGTCCGGCCGGCGGCGTACCCGGATGCGCATCAGGCGGATTGCGGGCACGTCACGGTCGTGGATGGTGATCAGCCGCTCCCGAGTGCAGACGACGTTGACGCTGGTGTTCTCGGGCCGGCCCTCCACCCGGTGCAAGAACAGGGTGGAGAGGTGGATGCCCTGGTCGTCCATGAAGGTCTGGATACTGGCCTCGATCTCGTCCGCGTCGTCGTCCTCCGGCAGTTGGTGGGGGACAAAGGAGCGGATCAGGGCGTACTCATCCTCGGTGGGTTCGGCCGCATCGATCCAGGTCGCCTCCAGCAGGCGCTCCGGGTCATCGATAAGCTCGGTCGTGTGGTCTTGGATTCTATAGGCATACAGCACTGGACTCTCCAACCGTGATCGCGCAAGGCCCCGCGGTCCGGGGGCCGCGGTCCAATCGAGTTCGGGTCCGCGCGACGCGCCTGTCGGCGCGCCCACGACTCGGGCGCGACGGCGCCCCTTCATGGGAGGCATCTTACACAGAGCTTGCGCGGGGCGTCCGGCTGCTTGGATTAAATCCCGTTCACGGTCTTGCCGCACCCCCGGCCGCTGCCTACCATGCAGCATGGAAATACTTTTTTCATGGAGCTGCACATGCTCAAGATGGTAGGTACCAGCGGCTAGGTCTCGCTGGGAAAGCAGTATGTCGGGCGCTATTTCGAGATGGAGGTCCAGGCCGACGGCGGCATCCTCCTCAAGCCCGTGCGGGTGATTCCCGAGGCGGATGCCTGGCTGTATAAACCGGAAATGCACAGGCGCCTGACGCAGGCCGCCGCCTGGATGGCCGAGCACTCGCCGCGTGAGACCGACCTGGAGCAGCTCGCGGCACGGGTGGAAGACGGGGAATGACCGCCCGGGTCCTGATGGACCTCAACCTGCCTGCCTTTCAGGACGACCTGCCGGCGCTCGAGGTTGCAGAGGTCCGGCTGATCCTCAAGACTTTGCGCAAGGTGCGCGCGCTCGACTGGGCGGCGGTCTATCGCGACCCGGAGCTCAAGTGGGAGCAGATCAAGGGCGAGCTTGGCCTCTTCACCATCCGGCTGTCCCGCGCCTGTCGGGCCGTCGTGGTGCGCGAGGGCGACGCCATGCGCTTCGTGGCCATGCACGCCGACCATGACCAGACCTATGGCAAGCAGTGACGCCGCTCGTGGGGGCGCCGTCCCGGCGCGATCTCCGGCGTCTGGGCTAGCAGCCTGTCGGACTTCGGGGCCCCGTCGGGGCGGCGGGTCCGTTACACTGTCCGGATCAACCATGATGGCCGGAGTGCTACTGCCGATGCGCCGCTTCCACCCGATGGACCGCGACACTGACTTGCTCCTGCCGCTGTCGGTGCAGGACTGGCTGTCCAAGGGCCACCTGGCACGCTACGTGGTCGAGGTGGTGGAAGGCTTGGATCTGAGCGTGCTGGTGCAGGTGTATGGCGGTACTGGGAGCACGCCTTATTACCCGTCCATGCTGTTGGCGTTGCTGATCTATGGCTACGCCACCGGACGTTTCTCCAGCCGCAAGATCGAGCGGGCCACGTATACGTCTCTCATGTGAGATTCCGGTTTAGTCGCGACGGGTAACCTGCCGAGAGTTTTAATAAACTGCCTTCATGCTGGACTACCGTCTCGACAAGCACGAACTCGCTGAACTGCGTGCGGACCACCGCGCCGCGCGGGACGTGCGCGAGGCCTATCGGATCAACGCCGTGATCTTGCTCGGTAAGGGCCGTACGCCGGCCGATGTGGCTGATGCCTTGCTGATCGACCCAGACACTGCTCGCGGTTACAAGAAGGGCGGCCTTAATGGGTTGCTGCCGATGAGCTATATCGGTAGCGAAGTCCTGCTTGACGACACGCAGTTGTTGGAACTGGACGATCATCTTCAAAGTCACCTGTATCTGA
>JADNEJ010000242.1 GCA_016292295.1 Candidatus Thiodictyon intracellulare | reverse complement strand
CCTGGCGTGGAACCTGAAACGGATGGCCGTATTACGTCTGCAGTCAGGGGAACACTGCGGAAAACTGCGTTTATAGCCGAAAACCGTCTCTTTTTGCCGCAAAAACCCGCCCAAGGGCCTCAGGCGGTGGCGCCGGTCGCTAAGTCCTACAGGCTGCTAGAATTCGATCACCCAGATGCCTTTGTCTGCCGCCTCGAGAATCAGCATGCCGCCGGTGCGCCGCTCCAGACCCTGGACCTCCAGCGCCTCGAAAAGGTACGGGCCACGTACCTGGATGCCGTCGGTGAGTCGCCGGAGGAATTCTGGGTCGGCACCGAGCAGGGTGTAGATCTGTTTGTCGGTCTTCATTCAACGAATATCTTCAAGGACCTCCGCAAAACTCAAAGCGGTAAAGCAAGCGGCCGGACCGACGGCGCCGACCCGCAGGGAGCGCTCGGGTACAATAACGCGACTCGGCACCCCTGCTCATCCCCGACCGCCCACCGGAGACCTCCATGGGAATCACCGCCCTGATCCTTCTTGCACTGCTCCTGATAGCCGTGGTCTACACGATCCAGATCTACAACAACCTGGTGCGCCTGCGGTACGCCGTGGCGCTCACTTGGTCCAATATCGACGTGGCGCTCAAGCAGCGCCACGACGAGATCCCGAAGCTCGTGGAGGTCTGCAAGCAGTACATGGGCTATGAGCGCGAGATGCTAGAGCGTGTGGTGCGCGCCCGCGGGTCCGTGGCGGAGGCAAGCCGCCGCCAGGACATGCGCGCTCTGGGGACGGCGGAGACGGACCTTCGGGCCGGGACCGGGCAGTTGTTCGCCCTGGCGGAAAATTACCCGGCGCTGAAGGCCAACGAGGGCTTCCAGCAACTCTCCCAGCGTGTCTCCCACCTGGAGGACACCATCGCCGACCGCCGCGAGCTGTACAACGACAGCGTGAACCTCAACAACGTCCGCATCGAGCAGTTTCTGGACGTGCTGGTCGCCCGCTTCATGGGCGCCCGGCCTTTTGAACTCCTGGAGTTCGCGCAGGAGCGCGCGGACCTCGACCTCAAGGCACTGTTCGGCTGAGGCCGGCCGAGGGCCGCGGCGATGACGCCCCAGTGGTTTCATGACCTGGTGGTCGGCCTGGAGCCGTTGCAATTCTGGTTCCTGTTCGCCGCCCTGGCGGGCGGTGCGCCCTTCCTGCTGTACCGGGGCAGCCAGGCCTTTTGGCGGCTGCGCACCATCACCAACACCCCCACTGCCTGCATCCAGTCGGCCCCCCAGGGCTATGTCGAACTCTCCGGCCTGGCGTGCCCTCACCTGAGTCATGTCCTGGGTCCCCTGACCGGACGGCCCTGCGTCTGCTATCGCTACCGCATTGAGGAGCGCTGCAACGGGCGCAACAAGGAGTGGCACCGATCGAGGGCGGCGAGTCTCCCGGACCCTTCCTGCTCGATGACAGCAGCGGACAGTGCCTCGTCGACCCGACCGGTGCTTATGTCCGCCTGTGCCAGGCGGACCGATGGATCGGCCCCCACCGCAGCCCGCGCAGCGTGACGCCGACCAGGTGGTGCCAGGCGAGCGACCAGTATCGCTATGTCGAGGAGCGCATCGATGACGGAGACTCGGTCTATTGCCTGGGCCGCTTCGAAACCCCGCTGCGCGGCCCCGCCGAACGCGACCAGTTGCGGCGCGCCCTGCTCAAGGTTTGGAAGCAGGACCCGGCGCGCCTGGCCTGCATCGACGCGAACGGCGACGGCACCATCAGCCAGGAGGAATGGGAGCAGGCGTGCAGTGCCGCCGCCCTGGCCGAGCGCGCTGAGGTTAAGCACAGCGAGACCCCAGTACTCGCCCGACTGGCGGCCACCGGTGGCGACCGCCAGCCCTTCGTGATCTTCACCTACGCCGAGGAGGACCCGGTCGCCACGCTGCGGTGGCAGGCCCTGGGGTATAATGCTGGGTTAGCGGCAGTGGCGGTGGCGGCGGTCTTGACCGGACTGGCGCGGTTCGGCGGATGAACCATCCAAATGATAGTTGAACCGCAAATGAACGCAAATGAACGCAAAATTGCACCGTCGACCGCGTTCGCGCCTGAGACAGCGCCGGTCTCTTCGCGCGGTGATCTGCCTGCGTGGGTAGGTCATCGCCTGACGGCTCTACTTATTCGCGTTTATTTGCGTTCATTTGCGGCTGAATTGTCTTCTCTTCTCGCATGACGCATCAGCCTCTGACATCCGCGCGGCAGCCCGCAGCCGGGGACCGGGTCATGGTCGGTCTCTCCGGCGGGGTCGACTCCGCGGTCGCGGCCCACCGACTGATCGAGCAGGGCTATCGAGTGGAGGCCCTGTTCATGAAGAATTGGGAAGAGGACGACGAGCCCGGTTACTGCGCCGCCGCCCAGGACCTGGCGGACGCAACGGCGGTCGCACAACGGCTCGGCATCGCGTTGCGCACGGTCAACTTCGCGACCGAGTATTGGGATCAGGTCTTCGAGTCGTTCCTGGAGGAATACCGGGCCCTGCGTACCCCCAACCCGGACGTGCTGTGCAACCGCGACATCAAGTTCCGCACCTTCCTGGACCATGCCCTGGGACTGGGTGCGGACTGGATCGCGACCGGTCACTATGCCCGCGTCACCCGTGACCCGGACGGCTGCCGGCTGCGGCTGTGCGCCGACCCCAACAAGGACCAGACCTATTTCCTCTACCTGCTGGACCAGTCCCAGTTACGCCACGCCCTCTTTCCGCTCGCCGACCTCACCAAGCCCGAGGTGCGCGCCATCGCCAGCGGGCTTGGGCTTGGCAACGCCGGCAAGCGCGACAGCACCGGGATCTGCTTCATCGGCGAACGGCGCTTCCGCGACTTCCTCGCCCGCTACCTGCCGCGCGAGCTGGGGCCGATCGAGACACCGGACGGCCGCCGCCTGGGGGAGCACCAGGGGCTCGCCTATTACACCATCGGCCAGCGCCAGGGGCTGGGGGTCGGCGGGGTGGTGGGCGGGACCAATGCCCCCTGGTTCGTCGCGGCCAAGGACCCGGGGCGCAATGCGCTGATCCTGGTTCAGGGCGGCGACCACCCGCTGCTGCTATCCCAGTCACTCGCCGCGGACCGCTTGCACTGGATCGGCGGGGTGCCGCCCAGCCTCCTGCCCTTCTCGTGCGAGGCCCGGTTGCGCCATCGGCAACCGTTGCAGGCGTGCATCATCACCGTAATCAGCGGCCAGGGGTGCGAGGTACGCTTTGCCGAGCCTCAGCGCGCCGTGGCGCCCGGCCAGGCGGTGGTCTTCTACGCCGGAGATACCTGCCTGGGCGGGGCGACCTGTGCCTGCGGCAGCAGCGGATAGCGCGGCGCCGAATCGCGGCGGGACGCCGCCTCCATACACGAGGGCACTTACCGTGAAAGTCGCGCCGAGAGCGCACTCCCATTTCCCCCTCTCTCTGGGAGAGGGCGGGGTGAGAGAACGGCCATCAAGGCTCGTCCGTCACTCCGGAACATGAAAGTTCCCTGTGGGAGCGGGCTGCGGCCGCCATACGGCGCCGCGGTGCGAACTCCGACGCCGCGTTCCCCGTGCGGCCCGTCGCGGCTGAAGCCGCTCCCACGGCGTCGCTGTGTGACTTTCACGGGCGGTACCCGCCACGCTTCGCCCGTCCCCCGCGGCGGTGGTGGCGGATCGCCCGCCATCCCGCCCGCCGCGGCTAAGCGCGCCCGAAACGCCGCCGCCCAGCGAGCCCAGTCAGCCGCAGGGCGGCGATGGCGAGGGTGGCGACCACGCTCACCGTGGCCGGGGCATCCAGGCAGGATGCCGCTGTCGTGGTAATCCAGCCCGCCCTACAGTTCGTAGCTCAGGTGGTCAGGTTGCGCACGCTGTAGTGAGCCAGGGTCGCCAGGTTGGCCGCGGCCAGGCTGACCGTCGGCGTGCTCAAGGTCGGCGGCACCCCGATGCTGAATTTCTGGGTGATCTGGGTCGCGATGGCATAGTTGGCGTTGCCGACTTGGTCATTGCAGCCCGAGCAACTGGCACAGCAGGGTAGAGCCCGCGCGCGGCAGGCCGGTGATATAGAGCAGGCGCGGGACCGCTGTTGCCGCGGGGGTGGGTGCGGAGGTTGCCGGCCAGCCGTCGTGGTGATTGGACATGCGCCAGACCACGGCCGTCGTCAGCCGGTCACGCCCAGCGGGTCGCGCGGGGTGGTGGGCGGTGACGCGATGCCCTGCGGCGGCGTCGGTGGGCGTGGGGGCCGGGCCCCGCGGTGCTATGCTGATCCCGCCGTCGATCCGCCCGGTCACCATCCGGAGTCACCCATGTGCTTCTTCAACACCGAGGGTTTGGTAAGGCCCGCCGAACACTACTGCATCCCGCCGCTCGGGCGCTGGGACCTGGAGGTGGTGCTGAAACTCATCGACCGGCAGAAATACTTCCTGCTCCATGCCTCGCGCCAGACTGGCAAGACCAGTTGCCTGCTGACCCTAATGGAACGCCTGAACCCGGAGGGACGCTACCGGGCGCTCTACGTCAATATTGAGGCGGCACGCGAGCGGGTCGAGGTGGGCTTGAGCACCGTGGTGCAGGCGATCACCAACGGAGCCTCCTGGCGGCTGGGAGAGGCGGGCTTCCTTGACCTGGCGCGCGAGGTGCTCACGGGCTCGGCCCCGATGCTGGCTCTGGAGACCTTTCTCACCCGCTGGTGCGCACGCTCGCCGTAACCCCTGGTGCTGCTGCTCGACGAAGTCGACGCCCTGGTCTGGAACACCCTCATCGCGTTGCTGCGCCAATTGCGCGCGGGCTATGAGCAGCGCCCGCGGCACTTCCCGCAGACGGTGATCCTGCGCGACGTACGAGATCTACGCGACTACCGCATCCACGCCAGTTCCGAGGCGACCGCGATCACCGGCGGCAGTGCCTTCAATGTCAAGGCGAAGTCGCTGCGCCTGGGGGATTTCGTGGCCGACGAAGTAACCGCGCTGCTGGGCGAGCACACCGCGGCGACCGGCCAGGTCTTCACCACCGAGACCCTGGCGCAAGGCGGGTCTGGGACCTGACTCAGGGCCAGCCCTGGCTGGTCAATGCCCTGGCCTACCTGGTCTGCTTCGAGATGCCCGCGGGCCGCGACCGTGCCCGACCGATCACGCTCGACCTGATCGACCAGGCGAAGGAGTACCTGATCGTCGAGCGCGTGACCCACCTGGACCAGTTGGCCGACAAGCTGCGCGAGCCGCGGGTGCGCCGCGTCATCGAGCCGATGCTGGCCGGTACCCAGCTGGACGGCGTGCCGGAGGACGACCGCCAGAATACCTGGTCGACCTGGGGCTCTTGCGCCGTGGCGGTGCCGGCGGTCTGGTCGTCGCCAATCCCATCTACCACGAGGTCCTGCCGCGCGCGCTCGCCGGCGTTCCTCAGGACTCGGTGCCGCGGATCGCGCCGACCTGGCTAAACGCCGACGCCACCCCCAACCCCGGGCGCCTGCTGGCCGCCTTCCACGCCTTCTGGCGCCAGCACGGCGACCCCTCCTGCGCAGCGCCCCTACCACGAGATCGCCTCGCACCTGGTCCTGATGGCCTTCCTGCACCGCGTCGTCAACGGCGGCGGCAGCCTCGAACGAGAGTATGCCATCGGCTCCGGGCGTATGGATCTGTGCCTGCGCTGCGGCGCCGCGACACTCGGAATGGAACTCAAGGTCTGGCGCGACAGCGCCGCCAGGACCTCGGGTCGGTCCTGCAAGCTCCTGCGCGCCGCCACCGCCTGCGCCACACCCTGGTCCGATAAGGGCCCACCCGCATCACACAGGTCCTCCAAGACCAACCGCTGGCATTCCCCGGGCGCGAACCACCGCTGGCTGCGGCGCCGTTTGCGCGGCCGAATCTCGCCGAAGTCGTAGGCCGGGGCGAACAGCCGGATCGTTGCGTCCGGCCTTGATCACAAATCTTGATCACAAATCCGCCCAAGGCCGGCCGATCTATGTGGGTTTTCGGGCGCAAGAGCATGTTCTGCAAGGGAGCGGCGACGCCGAGACTGAACAAGGTGGGCGGAATTATGATCAAGGCCCACTGTTGATGCTCCGCCTGCTTTCCCCTGCATGTCCCCGCGTGCCACGGCCACTGGCGGGTGTCGCCTGGCCGCGACGAGCGGCCGCTGCAACCCCCTGCTCAGCGCACGCGTCGGCACCGCCGTGGCGTCACGCGTGGGGCCGTCGCCCGACTGCAAAAATGGCCAAGGTCGAGTTTGAAGATGATCGTCAAGTTCCAACAACTGCGTGTCGTCGAGCGGGGCTTCGCTACTATTGTAGCTCATCCCCATCCGCAGCAACCCATCAAGGCCGCCCTTCTTGTAACGCTTGAAGTAATCGCGA
>JADNEJ010000581.1 GCA_016292295.1 Candidatus Thiodictyon intracellulare | reverse complement strand
ACAGTGTACCGGACCCGCCGCCCCGACGGGGCCCCGAAGTCCGACAGGCTGCTAGAATGCGGCGGATACCCAGCCCCGTTCACTCACCGCGACAGGGAGCCCTCCATGAGCGCCAGCAATCTCCAGCCGATCCAAGACGACGAGGACCTCGATCCCGTGCCGCAGGCAGCGCCGGCCCTGGAGGAGGTGCGTCTTGACGACCCGGCGCTCTATCTCAACCGAGAACTGACCTGGCTCGCCTTCAACGCGCGCGTGCTGAACGAGGCGGATGACCAGCGTAATCCTTTGTTGGAGCGGGTGAAATTCCTGGCGATCGTGAGCAATAATCTCGATGAGTTTTTCATGAAGCGCATCGGCGGGCTCAAGCAGCAGATCGGCGCCGGGGTGCACAGCCCGAGCGTGGATGGGCGTACCCCCAGCGAACAGCTCAGGGTCTGTCAGGCGCGGGTGCGCGAGATGCACGTGGAGCAGAAGCGCATCTTTGATACGCTGATAGTGCTGCTGGCCGGGCGCGGCATCGGTGTCGTCAAGGTGAAGGACCTGACACCGGATGCCCAGTGGCGTTTGCGCGAGTACTTCCGCGCCAACATCTTCCCGATGCTGACCCCGCTGGCTATGGACCCGGCGCACCCCTTCCCCTTCATTTCAAACCGGGCGCTGAACCTGCTGGTGACCCTGCGCTACCCGAACGGTAACGAGTCCTATATGGCGCGGATCAAGGTCCCAGTGAGCCGGGATGTGTCCAAGCGCCTGATCCCGCTCGACGGCACCACCACCTTCGTGACCCTGGAGGATCTCATCGGCGCCAACCTGGACATGCTCTTCCCGGGCATGGCAATCGAGTCCGCGGAGCTGTTTCGGGTCACCCGCAATGCCATCGTGGAGGCCGATATCGAGGCCGCCAATGACCTCCTGGAGATGATCGAGACGGAGCTGCGGGAGCGCCACTTCGCCCCCATCGTGCGCCTGGAGGTCCAGGAAGGCATCGACCCGATCCACCGCGGTATGTTAGCGGCGGAACTGGGCCTGAACGAGGAGCAGGACGTCGTCGAGGTCAAGGGAATGATGCAGTTGCGAGATCTGTTCGAGATCACGGGGCTCGATTTCCCGGATCTAAAGGACGCGCCCCACTGGCCGGTGGACCACCCGCTGCTCGCCAATGACAGGCGCAATATCTTCCATATCATCCGTGAGAACGGCCCCCTCCTGCTGCAGCACCCCTATCAGCCCTTCAGCACCACGGTGGAGCGCTTCCTGCGCACCGCCGCGGAGGATCCCAAGGTGCTGGCGATCAAGATGACTCTCTATCGCACCTCGGCCGGGGCCATCCTCGATTCGCTGATCGAGGCCGCCCGCAACGGCAAACAGGTGGCGGTGCTAGTGGAGCTGCAGGCGCGCTTCGACGAGGCGGCCAATATCGGCTGGGCGCGGCGCCTGGAGGCGGAGGGTATCCATGTCAACTACGGGGTGCTGGGGCTCAAGACCCACAGTAAGCTGATCTTCGTAGTCCGCCGGGACTATTCGCAACTGCGCCGCTATTATCACATCGGCACCGGCAACTATCACCCGGGCACGGCCAAGCTCTATACGGATCTTGGGATGCTGGGTTGCGGCGAGGGCATTGGCCAGGACCTGACCGAGCTGTTCAATTACCTGACCGGCTATTCACCGCCACCCAGCTACCGCAAGATCCTGGCTGCCCCCTATAACCTGAAGCGCAGCATCATCGAGAAGATCAATCGCGAGATCGAGCATCAGCGGCGCGACGGCACCGGGCAGATTCAGATGAAGATGAATGCCTTGGAGGACGTGGAGATTACCCGCGCACTCTACCGCGCGACCCGCGCCGGGGTGCGGGTAGACTTGATCATCCGCGACACCTGCCGTCTGCGCCCCGGGCTGCCAGGGATCAGCGAGAGCGCCCGGGTGATCAGCATCGTCGGGCGCTTCCTGGAGCACGGGCGCATCATGTATTTCAGGAACGGCGGCGATGAGGAGTATTTCATCGGCTCGGCGGACATGATGGGCCGCAACCTGGACAGTCGGGTCGAGGTTCATGCCCCGGTGGAGAACCCGGAATTGCGCCAGGAACTGCGGTTGATCCTGGACGTGCAGTTCGGGGACCAGCGCTCCGCCTGGGAGATGGACGCCGCGGGTACCTACACTCAGCGCGTGCCGGCCGACGACAAGGCCAAGGGCACCCAGGAGACCCTGATGGCGGTCGCCGAGAAGCGCCTGGCCGCTGCCGGCAAGCACAAGGAGAAGAAGATCCGTTCTCGGCTCCTGAGCCACTTCCAGTGGCGGCTGCGGGGCAAGGATTAGCCCGGCCCCCCATGGATAGCAACCGGGGCCAAGCCAGGTGCGATGCCGATCCGATCCGTCCCCGCGCCTTGGCGTGCGTCAGGGCAATGGCACAGGCCTCGGCACTGACCCTGCTCGTGGCCCTGGGCGGCTGTGCCTCCCAGCTACCCCAGGTCATCCGCGAGGCCCCCGCCAAGGCGATCGAGGTCGCCCAAGTTCAGCAGGACCCGGCCCGTCTGACGGGTCAACGGGTACGCTGGGGCGGGACCATCATCGCGATGACCAACCTGCCCGCGAGCACCGAGATCGAGGTGCTGGCCCGGCGCCTGAACGCCGACGGCGAGCCGCGCATCCAGAGCGAGGGCAATGGCCGTTTCATCGCCCAGGTACCGTATTTTCTGGACCCCGCGGAGTATGAGAAGGCACGGTCGCTGACGGTGGTCGGCATCCTGGCAGGGGTGCAGACCAGGTCGGTGGGCGACTTTCGTTATGCTTATCCGGTGGTCAGGGTCGAGACCAGGTATCTTTGGCCCAAGAGACCGCCGCCGATGGCTTATGGTCCCTATGGTTACCCTGGCTATGGCTATCCGGGCTGGTATGGCCCCTAGGGTCCCTGGTTCGGTCCCGGCGCCGGCCCCTGGTTCGGTCCCGGGTGGGGAGGGGAGGCTACGGCCCTTATCGTGAGCACGGGCCGGGGCCAGGGCGAGGACTTGGGCCGGCGCCGGGGTCAAGCCACTGGCGCCGCTGAAGCGCCCGACGCAGTTGCAGGAGTCCCGATGGTTGCAGGAATCCCGATGAAATCACGCACCACTTGAATCGGCTTACCCCTGGCCCTGACGGCCGTACTCGGCCTGCCTGGCTGCGCAACGACCGACTGCGTCGGTGCCATCAGCAACCCCGCTATGACCCCGGCCCAGGTCGGTGCCACCCGGGGCCACACGGGCGAGCTTGAGCGCTGGGGCGGAACCCTGGTGGAGGCGGTCAACCTCGCCGATCGAACTGAGCTGACGGTCATCGGCTACCCGCTGAATCGCTGCGGCGTGCCGCGGCTCGGGCAAGCGCCCATCGGCCGCTTCATCGCGGTGGCCTCCGGCTACCTGGAGACCGCTGACTACCGCCCTGGTCACGCCGTGACCGCTACCGGCCTCATCACCGGCATCCGCGAGGGCCAGGTCGGGGCCGCCCCCTATCCGCTCCCGCTGCTCTCCAATGCCCGGGTCAGGCTGTGGTCGACCGCGGACGGGGCTGGTCCCGGGTCCGGCGACGGGTTCGGCCGCGTGCACCCTTGGATCAGCATCGGCATCGGCGGTAGTGGCGGCTGGTATGGCGCCGGGGCCGGCGGGATCGGTGTCCAGTTTTAGCGGGGTTCGGACCTGCGCAGCCGAAAGAGCCCTGACGCTAAAAAACAGCGCGGGGGGGCTTGACGCCCGCGAAATCTGCCGTAAATTACTAGCACTCGCTCTAGCCGAGTGCTAACACATTTTCCGTTTCCGGGCTCCGCGCCCGCATCAAGGAGCAAAAAGCACATGAATATTCAGCCGCTGAACGACCGTGTGGTGGTCCGTCGTCGGGATGAGGATCGCACCTCTCCGGGCGGCATCGTGATTCCGGACTCCGCGACCGAGAAGCCTATCCAGGGGGAGGTGCTCGCCGTTGGCAAGGGCAAGCGTCTGGACAACGGTGATCTGCGCCCCCTGGATCTGAAGGTCGGCGACCGCGTCCTGTTCGGCAAGTATTCGGGTACCGAGGTCAAGATCGGCGGCCAGGAGGTCCTGGTGATGCGCGAAGACGACATCATGGGCGTCATCGAGTAACCGGCGACCCGCCCCGTCCGACGCTTCCCCATACGACAGTTTACTGAGGTTATAAGGTAATGAGTGCAAAAGAACTCTATTTCGGCGATGAGGCTCGCGTCCGCATCCTGCATGGCGTCAACGTCCTGGCCAACGCGGTTAAGGTTACCCTGGGCCCCAAGGGCCGCAACGTGGTCCTAGAGAAGTCCTACGGCGCCCCGACCGTGACCAAGGACGGCGTGTCTGTAGCCAAGGAGATCGAACTCAAGGATAAGTTCGAAAACATGGGCGCCCAGATGGTCAAGCAGGTCGCCTCCAAGACCAGCGACGTGGCCGGTGACGGCACCACCACCGCCACCGTGCTGGCCCAGGCCATGGTCCGCGAGGGCCTCAAGGCGGTCGCCGCTGGCCTGAACCCGATGGATCTGAAGCGTGGCATCGACCAGGCGGTCGAGGCGGCCGTGGCGGAGCTCAAGGCTATCTCCAAGCCCTGTTCGGACAACAAGGAGATCGCCCAGGTGGGCACCATCTCCGCCAACTCTGACGACTCCATCGGCAACATCATTGCCGAGGCCATGGGCAAGGTCGGCAAGGAGGGCGTCATCACCGTAGAAGAGGGCAAGTCCCTCAACAACGAGCTCGACGTCGTCGAGGGTATGCAGTTCGACCGCGGCTACCTCTCCCCCTACTTCATCAATAAGCAGGAGACCCAGAAGGCCGAGCTGGAAGACCCCTACATCCTCCTGCACGACAAGAAGATCTCCAACATCCGCGAACTGCTCCCCGTCCTGGAAACGGTCGCCAAGTCCAGCAAGCCGCTCCTGATCGTGGCCGAAGACGTCGAGGGCGAGGCCCTGGCCACACTCGTGGTCAACAGCCTGCGCGGCATCATCAAGGTCTGCGCAGTCAAGGCCCCGGGCTTCGGCGACCGCCGCAAGGCCATGCTCCAGGACATCGCCGTCCTGACCGGTGCCACCGTGATCGCCGAAGAGATCGGCCTGTCGCTGGAGAAGGCGAGCCTGGCCGAGCTGGGTACGGCCCGCAAGGTCCAGGTCAGCAAGGAAGAGACCACCATCATCGACGGCGCCGGCTCCGAGTCCGACATCAAGGCGCGCTGCGAGCAGATTCGCAGCCAGGTCGAGGAGGCCACCTCCGACTATGACAAGGAGAAACTCCAGGAGCGTCTCGCCAAGCTCGCCGGCGGTGTGGCCCTAATCAAGGTCGGTGCTGCCACCGAGGTCGAGATGAAGGAGAAGAAGGCGCGGGTCGAGGACGCCCTGCACGCCACCCGGGCGGCAGTCGAGGAGGGCGTGGTCCCCGGCGGCGGTGTCGCACTGGTGCGGGCGCTGAACAAGATCAGCGGGCTCAAGGGTGCCAACAAGGACCAGGACGTGGGCATCACCATCGCAAGGCGCGCCATGGAAGAACCCCTGCGCCAGATCGTCGCCAACGCTGGTGACGAGCCGTCCGTAGTCCTGAACAAGGTCGCCTCGGGCAGCGGCAATTTCGGCTTCAACGCCGCCAACGGTGAATATGGCGACATGATCGCCATGGGCATCCTGGACCCCACTAAGGTCGCCCGCTATGCCCTACAGAACGCGGCCTCCATCGCCGGTCTCATGATCACCACCGAGGCTATGGTGGCGGATTTGCCCAAGGATGAGAAGCCCATGGGCGGTGGTGGTGGCATGGGCGGCATGGGCGGCATGGGCGGCATGAGCGATATGGACTACTGATCGGCCCCGGCTCTCTGAGGAACCAAAAAGCCTCGCTTCGGCGGGGTTTTTTTTGATAAAAATTATGTTTATCCCGATGTCTTGTCGCGGATCAGCAGAGCTTCAACTTCATCAGGCATATAGCCCGCGGCCATTAGAACGACTCCCAACCCTGGGGCGCATCGAAGTCGTGCTCGGCGTGACAGTTTTCCGGAGTGATGCCGGCGGGCAGGTCATCGAGCACATAGGCCGAGGCGGCTGGCTCAATGCTCGACTTTGGCCATTTTAGGCGACCTCGATCATCGTGCCAGCCGCAATCGGCAATCGGAGGGCCAAGGTCCGCACGGCGGACCCTGGAGGACCATGGAGCCAATCCGTCTGGTTCGCTACGCGGCTCCGGCGCGGCGGCCGGGCATGCCACGCGCTGCCGCTCAGGCAGTCGCGGCCAGTTGCGCGAGCACGCGCTCCCAGGTAGAGCGGGAAATTACCACCTGATCCTGATCCGCGAGCGAGTTGACGTCATTCCCCTCG
>JADNEJ010000010.1 GCA_016292295.1 Candidatus Thiodictyon intracellulare | reverse complement strand
CGCGCAACTGGCCGCGACTGCCTGAGCGGCAGCGCGCGGCATGCCCGGCCGTCGCGCCGGGGCCGCGTAGCGGACCAGACGGATTGGCTCCATGGTCCTCCAGGATCCGCCGTGCGGACCCTGGCCCCCTGGCCCCCCGATTGCCGGTTGCGGCTGGCACAATGATCGGGGTCGCCTAAAATGGCCAAAATCGAGTTGCTACATAATGCCGTTTAATCTTCTGTTCCGCACTTCGATAAGCCTCGTCTCGTGCCATCGTCGTTGCCCTTCAAAAGAGAGTCAGAATTCCATGCGCAGGTGCCGACCTGGATCGAGCCCTGATACCGGAGGCACTGGCGACCATCGCGGCGCAGATGCCCTGTTCTCCGGCATTATGTAGCAAACGCACATGGCTATTTATTCAGTAACTTGGCTACGACTTCCCGATTCTGAACCAGCCCCGGCAGCCGGATTTCTCACCGAAATCTGGCAGATCCCGACACCCACTCACCTGCATCGCACTGAGTTGCCCCCAGATTCTGCGTAAGCAATTGATTCGATAACTACGTGCAGTTACTACACAATGCCGCTGTTCTCGCTCCCACGCTCTAGCGCCGCGTACGCATTCGGGAGGCTTCCGCGGCGAAGATTGCATTCCCACGCTGCAACGTGGAGACGCGATTAACAATATATTTACAGTAGTATTTGCAAAGCGCAGCGTGCGCAGCCGCCAAACGCATGCGCCGGGCCTGCGACGCCTCGCCCCTCAGCGATGGGCACGGCGCGCCGGCCTTGGAGCCGGAACGCCGTGTCGTCACGGGCGCTTTTGCCATCCTACGGGACTGGGCGCGCGCCCAGTCCCCCTGCCAGTAGCCATTCAGTCATCGCCAGGCGCGGCTGACGCCGGCCCAGGTACCTCGAACACCTCCCACAGCGAGACCTCGACCGCCTCTAATGTGGCCGATCTCAGGACCTCATCGGCGGCGAAGACAGTGCCCTTGTCATATCCGTCGGCGCCCAGGAGAAAACGGATGGCGTATTGCTCCAGCGGATCGACGACCAAACATTCGCGGACCCCGGCACGTTCATAGAACGCCTTCTTATCGCGCACGCGCAGGTTCTTGGCCGAGGTCCCGGGGGACAGAACCTCGACGATCAGGTCCGGGACGCCTTCGATGTGGCCCGGGGTGATCCTGGCAGGATCGCAGAGCATCAGGATGCCCGGATGGACCACGTCAGACTCCGAAAGCTTGACATCGGTGGGGGCGACAAAGGGGCGACAAGGCGTCCCCCCATAGCGGGCCTTGATCATAATTACGCTCACCTTGTTCAGTCACGGCATCACCGTTCCCTTGCGGAACATGGTCTTGCCAAGGCCCCTCGTAGCGGCAGCTCGATCCGGATGAACAACCGACCGACCACGTCCTGGTGCTTGATCGAGGGTGCGGCCGGCATGGCATAGGCCACCCCGTCGATCAGCTCCCAACGCTCATCATCGGACCAGGATTCGGTAGTCGCTCCAGGTGAAATACGCCAAGGGTTGCGCGAGTGCGGGAGGGGACATCGAAGGCCTCCGATTGAGTAGTCTGGCCGGGCCGGGGGCCGCGACTTGGGTACGGCGCTCCGGTCCGGACGGCGGGCAACGCGAGAAACTCAGGCCATCGTAGCCGCAGCCCGAGATTGCGGGCAATCAACGCCGACCGAGAGCACCGACGCCCCAGGAAATTGGCGGAGCGCTGCAGTTGACGTTCTCTTACACGAGGCGCTTCGGCTCACCGTATTGCGTCACCAGCGTGTCCGTGGTGAGCAGGGTTAACTCTTCAGTGCGGGCCTGGGCGACCAACAGCCGATCGAAAGGGGTCCTTGTGCAGCGTGGCAGTTGACCAAAAGCAATCAAGCAGCAGGTTCAAGGCCCACCGACCGTAAAGCGGGCCTCGATCTCCTCCTGTCCCATACGATCGAAATCCTCCGGGACCAGAATTTCCCACCTGAGGAAACCGAGCCGGTGCGTCGTACCCGCCTCCTGCGCCTTCAGCGGTATCAAGCGGTATCACCTTGACCAAGGGGTTGCCAGCCTTGGCGATAATGAATGGCTCACCCTTGGCCGCGCGCTCGACGAAACGGACCTTGATCACAAATCCGCCCAAGGCCGGCCGGCCCGTGTAGGTTTACGCGCGCAAGACCATGTTCTGCAAAGGAGCAGCGACGCCGGGACTGAACAAGGTTGGCGGAATTATGATCAAGGCCAGCTTAGGCTATCACGCGCACGCGCCGACCGGGACACAAAGCAATTCCGACCGCTCAACCAAAAATCGGCGATTGGTCACACAAAGACGCCAAGAACGCAAAAAAGAATAAACGTTGCAAACGATGATCCCGTCATCCAGCAGGTGAACCGTGCGCCAGAGATATCGCATTAAAGAACTTTGCGTCTTTGCGTGAAACAAATGCTTCTTCCAGGCTCAATGCCGCCCGCGCCGCATCAGGATGGCGAGCAGGTCGCTCACGCGGTCACGCAGGTCGCGGCGGTCGACGATCATGTCGAGCGCTCCCTTTTCCATCAGGAATTCGGCTCGCTGGAAGCCCTCGGGGAGCTTCTCGCGTACCGTCTGCTCGATCACCCGGGGGCCGGCGAAGCCGATCAGTGCACCGGGCTCGGCGATGTTGATGTCACCGAGCATCGCGAGACTGGCCGAGACGCCGCCCATGGTCGGATCGGTCATCACCGAGATGAAGGGCAGGCCGCGCTCGCGCAACTGCCCCAGGGCCGTGCTGGTCTTAGCCATCTGGAACAGCGAAAACAGGCTCTCCTGCATGCGCGCCCCGCCGCTCGCGGCGAAGCAGACTAGGGGCACGCCCTGCTCCAGGGCGCCCACCACCCCGCGCACGAAGCGCTCGCCGACCACTGAACCCATGGAGCCGCCCATGAACTCGAACTCGAAGGCGGCAGCGACGATCGGCTCACCCTTGAGACGGCCGCGCAGGACCACTATCGCCTCCTTCTCGCCGGTCGCCTTCTGGGCCGCAGCCAGGCGGTCCTTGTAGCGCTTGAGATCCTTGAACCTGAGCGGATCGGCAGACTCTATCTCGCCGCCTAGTTCCTCGCGCGGCTCCGGGTCAAGGAAGCTGTCCAGGCGCCGGCGGGCGCGGATACGGTTGTGGTGGCTGCACTTGGGGCAGACCTCGAGGTTACGCTCCAGTTCGGCCCGGTAGAGGATGGCATTGCAGCCGGGGCACTTGGCCCAGATCCCCTCCGGCACGGCACGCTTGTGGCTAGCCTCGGTGCGGATGCGGCTCGGCATCAGCTTCTCGAACCAACTCATGGTCGTTTCTCTATTGATCGCCACGTTCGCGCCCCTCGACATCAAGAACCGTTCAATTCAGGAAGATAATTTGGCCGCAAATGAACGCCAATCAACGCAAATGATCCCATTGATGAGGATAAGATACCTCCGAAGCGTGACCAGCGAAGACACATCGACCTCAGGATTATTCGCATTCATTTGCGTCTTTTGCGTTCATTTGTGGCTAAAAAAATCCATTCAAGCGGCATCCACGGCGTCGATAGCCGTACGCAGGTCGACCAAGAACTCGGCAATGGCGCCCGGGATCGCCTCGGGGCTTTGCTCCAGGGCCTCGATCCGGCTGACGATGGCGCTACCGACGATGACCGCGTCGGCCACTGCGGCGACCTGGGCGGCGGTGGTCACGTCCTTAATCCCGAACCCCACACCGACCGGCAGGGAGATCGCCGACTTAATGGCCGACACCCGGGCCGCCACCGCGCCCAGGTCCAGGTGCCCGGCGCCGGTCACGCCCTTGACCGCGACATAGTAGACGAAGCCGGACGCAACCTCCCCGATGCGCCGGATGCGCTCCGGCGTGGAGGTGGGCGCAAGCAGATAGGCCAGATCCAGGCCCCGCCTGCGTAGCGCGGCGACCAGCTCGGCGCCCTCCTCCGGCGGTATGTCCACCACCAGGGCGCCGTCCACGCCGGCCGCCTGGGCGGCGACGGCAAAGCGCTCATAACCCATGACCTCAATGGGGTTCAGATAGCCCATCAGCACCACCGGGGTGTTCGGGTCCTGGGCACGGAAGGCGCGCACTATACTGAGCACATTGGCCAGCGACACGCCGCGGGCCAGGGCGCGCTCGGTGGCGCGTTGGATCACGGGGCCGTCGGCGATGGGGTCCGAGAAGGGAACACCCAGCTCGATCAGGTCCGCCCCCGCCGCGACCATGGCGTGCATTAGGGGGACCGTCGTGGACGGGTGCGGATCACCGGCGGTGACAAAGGGAATCAGGGCCGTGCGGCGACGGTCTTGAAGGGAGGCGAAACGCTCAGCGATGTGGCTCACAGGACGAGGCCCTCCAGGGTGGAGACCGTGTGCATGTCCTTGTCCCCGCGACCGGAGAGATTCACCAGGATGCTCTGGTCCCGGCGCATGGTGGGGGCCAATTTGGCTGCGTAGGCCAGGGCGTGGCTCGACTCCAGGGCCGGGATGATGCCCTCGGTGCGGATCAGGGTGTGGAAGGCGGCCAGGGCCTCGGCGTCGGTGATGGCGTCATAGTAGGCGCGCCCGGTGTCCTTGAGCCAGGCGTGCTCGGGGCCGACCCCGGGGTAGTCCAGGCCGGCGGAGATCGAGTGGGTCTCGATGATCTGGCCGTTAGCGTCTTCCATCAGATAGGTGCGGTTACCGTGCAGCACGCCGGGCCGACCGGCATTGAGCGGCGCGGCATGACGGCCGGTCGCCAGTCCCTCGCCGGCCGCCTCGATGCCGTACATGGCGACCTGCTCATCGGCGATGAAGGGATAGAAGAGTCCGATGGCGTTGGAACCCCCGCCCACGCAGGCGACCAGGGCGTCCGGCAGGCACCCGGTGCGCGCCAGCATCTGGGCGCGCGACTCGCGCCCGATGACCGCCTGGAAGTCCCGCACCATGGCCGGATAGGGGTGCGGACCCGCCACCGTGCCGATGATGTAGAAGGTGTCATCGACATTGGTAACCCAGTCGCGCATGGCCTCGTTGAGCGCGTCCTTCAGGGTGCGCGAACCGGACTTGACGGAAACCACCCGGGCCCCGAGCAGGCGCATGCGGTAGACATTGGCCTCCTGGCGGGCCACGTCCACTTCGCCCATGTAGACAACGCATTCGAGCCCCAGGCGCGCCGCCACCGTCGCGCTGGCCACCCCGTGCTGCCCGGCGCCGGTCTCGGCGATGATCCGGGTCTTGCCCATGCGCCGCGCCAACAGGGCCTGGCCGATGGTATTGTTGATTTTGTGGGCGCCGGTGTGGTTGAGATCTTCGCGCTTGAGGTAGACCTGGGCACCGTCGAGATCCCGGCTCCAGCGTTGCGCCTGATAAATCGGCGAGGGCCGCCCCACATAGTCTTGCAGGTCCGCGTCCAATTCGGCCTGGAATTCGGGATCCCCCAGGTAGTGCTCATAGGCCGCCCGCAGTTCCGCGAGCGGGTGCATGAGGGTCTCGGGCACGAACAAGCCACCGTAGGGGCCGAAATGTCCGTGTGCATCGGGCCAGTGATAGACCTGCCCGGGTTCCCACAATGGCGGCGGGTTAGGAAGAATTGCGGGTGCTGTCCCCATCTCGTACCCCTTGCATGAATGCGTAAATCTTCGCCGGGTCCTTTAGGCCCCGGGCGGCCTCCACACCACAGCTCACATCGACGGCGTAGGGCCGCACGCGGGCGATAGCCCCGGCGACGTTTGTTGGATCGAGCCCCCCGGCGAGGACGATCCTGGGCGCCAACGCGGGGGGTATGCGCCCCCAGTCGAAGGCCGCCCCGGTCCCCCCCGGAAGCGCCGGGTTATAGGCATCGAGCAGGAGCCCGGCGGCCCCCCGGTAGCGCTGTGCCACGGCGCTCAGATCGACCCCTGGACGCATCCGAATCGCCTTGAGCCAGCGCCGGCCGACACTCTCGCACAACGCGGGCGGCTCCTCGCCATGAAACTGCATCAGGTCCAGCGGCACCTGCTCCAGGATGCGTCGGATCTGAGCGGCCGATTCGTCCACGAAAAGCCCGACGGCGCTGACGAAGGGCGGAAGCAAGCCACAGAGTTCACGGGCCAGGTCCAGGGTCACCGCGCACGGGCTCGGCGGATAAAAGACCAGCCCGATCGCATCGACCCCCGCCGCCACCGCCGCCGCGACGTCCTGCGGTCGGGTCAAACCACACATCTTAACGCGGGTTCTGGTCATTGGTCAGTGCTCGGTGGTCAGTCGTCAGTCGTCAGTCGTCAGTCGTCAGGAATTAGTCTAACCACTAATATAATACACGTCTCATCTGAGATTTTCTCTCATGACCCTAGCGTAACCGGCCGGCGTCGATATACTAGCGTCCCTATGCTCGACTAGACCCTCTCCACCGAACAACTCG
>JADNEJ010000605.1 GCA_016292295.1 Candidatus Thiodictyon intracellulare | reverse complement strand
GGAGCGGCGACGCCGGGACTGAACAAGGTGGGCGGAATTATGATCAAGGCCGTCCGGGACAACTTCGGCGCTGCCCTGGAGCCATTCGCGCTGGCTCTTTCCAGCGAGCACGCCGAAGCGATACACCTCTACCAGGGTTTCGTCTTGATTTTTCTACGCTAAACCGCTAAACGCGGCTACGGCGAGCGCCTGCTCACGGCCCTCGCCAAGCGCGGTCTTGCCGATCGCCACTGGCCTCTGCAAGCGGCCTTCGACGCCTATTTGCGGCATTATGCAGCAAACGCACATGGCTATTTATTTCGGCATTATGTAGCAACCGCACACGGTTTTTTCGTCAACAGCTTAGGCGGCAGGCTCACGGTTTGAGTCGCCTCCAGCGCATACTGCGACCATCGCTCACGCGCCGGCCCTCCCTCATGCCCGGATCCCACTTCCTCCTGTCGGCCGCCGCCCGAACCCTGTCGCTACGCGAAGTGTTCGCGATGACCGACGACCAAGCGTTCACCGTGTTCCGGGAGGTCCGTTGAAGCCGCAACGGGGCGCCGGTGTGCCCGAGCTGCGGCGTGGTCGAGAAGCATTGGTTTCTGGGCAGCCGCCAGCAGTGGCGCTGCCGGGCCTGCGGACACATCTTCTCGGTGACTTCCGGAACCCTCTTCCCTTACCACAAGTTGCCGCTGCAGGTCTACCTCGGTGCTGTCGTGATTTACAGCAATGCGGCCAATGGGTTGTCTGCGCTCCAGCTGAGCCGCGACCTGGACGTGCAGCACAAGACCGCCTTCGTGCTGATGCACAAGCTGCGCGAGAGCCTGATGGTACAGCGTGACGAGACGCCGTTGGCCGGAGAGGTGCAGCTCGATGGGGCCTGTGTGAGCGGTTCCGTCCGCCCCGCGAACCGGACCGAGGACCGGGTGAATCGGCGCCTGGTCGAACACCAAAACCCCAACAAGCGCTGTGTCTCTGGTGATGCGTGAGACCTACCCGGTGAATGATCTCGCCGGGCGGGTCGGCGGCAAACGTACCCTGACCTTCATCAACCTGTTGCACGAGCGCTATCGGACGCGACGAGTCAAGCATCAGCGCGAGTATCGGGCCGCGGACGGGACGACCAACAACCAGGCCGAATCGCTGATCTCGCGCTTTCGGCGGATACAGGTCGGCCAGCACCACCACTTCGGCCTGGCCCACCTCGCCAACTACGCCAACGAGGCGGCCTATCACGAGGACACCCGGCGCTGGTCCAACGAGGAGATCTTCTCCGACATCCTCACCAAGTGTGTCCGCATCGCGACTGGAGCGGCTATTGGCAGGGCAACACCCGGCGCTCGGAGCGACTGGCGGCCTGAACCCCTCACGCCCGCACCCAGGCTCGCCCCCCGCCAGCCAACTCGACGGCCCGCGCCGCGCCCTTGCCGGCCAGGGATCGCAGCACCGCCAGGCTCGTCTTGTGGAGCGCCGCCAGGACCTCCAAGACCAGCCGCTGGCATTCCCCGGGCGCAAACCAGCGCTGGCCGCGGCGCCGCTTGCGCGGCCGAATCCCGCCGAGGTCGTACGCCGGGGCGAACAGCCGGATCGTCGCGTCCAGATGCCCCAACTCCGCCGCCAGCCGCTGCAATTCCTGGTCACACAGTTGCGCTTGCCCGGCCAACTCGCTCCGCTTCGCCACCAATGCACTCATTACGTGTAAATCCGCCATGAATCCGGCTCCTCGCTATCGATTCTCCCGGTTCGGTCGGGTCGGATCATGTGCGGCTGCTACATAATAGCTATTTATTCATTGACCTGGCTACGACTTCCCGATTCTGAGCCAGCCCCGGCAGCCGGATTTCTCACCGAAATCTGGCAGATCCCGGATCCCGGCGTTCACCCCCCGCATCGCACTGAGTTGCCGCCAGATTCTTCGTAATAAATTGATTTTATAAATATTTACAGTTGCTACATAATGCCGCCTACCTGCACGGCGAGGCCCGGCTGAAGGATGTCAATCCGGATCATCTACAATTGGCTCGACGCACCCACGGGACAGGAGCGCAAGACGCAGTAGGTGGTGCATGCCTTGCGCATCGCTAAAGCGAGCGGCGGGCGGTCAAATTCGTTGAGTTCCGCAATAGCCAGTCAACCAGACAGCCGACGAGCCGTTGTATATTCTCGGGGGCGCAGGTCAGGTGCCGGGCCTACCGGACCACCGTCAAGCGCGCCGCTCGTGGCCGCTCCGGCTCTGCCGGCATAACCGGCAGGGTGCCGCGCTGGTAGCAGACGCTCACCGCCTCATTGCCAAGCAGGCGGCGCAGTTGCTTCAGGAGTGCGTCGCGCGGCTGCACGCGCCAGGTGTCACTGCACAGCAGCCGCGCACGCACCCCGGGGCGCTGGTAGTCGAGGAGGATGCGCAGACCGCCGCCGCGAAAGGGCCCGAGGATGGCCTTGAGTTGGTCGACCAGGTCCAGACCGACCACGCCGCCGCTGCCGGCGCTACTCGGGTGCGGCGACCCCAGGGTCAGGGCCAGATGATTGGCCTGGGACTCACGCGCCTGCTCGAGGGTGCGCAGGTTCTCGGCGCGGAAAATCCAGTCGTTGCGGAAGTCGTCGAAGGTCAGGGAGCCGGTGACGGTGATGAGTTGGTCCGGGATCAGCAGACTGCGCGTCGTCTCGTACAGCTCGGAGAAGACCGTTACCTCGATGCGCCCGGTGCGGTCGTCGAGCAGCACCGAGCACATGCGCCCGCGCTGCGTCTTGCCGGGGCGCACGCTCACCACCAGCCCGGCGATGGTGCGGCGGTCGCGCTCGCGCCGCTTGCTGTCCCAGCGCGTCTCGGCCTCCGCGGGGTCACGCTCGGTCTCCTTGAGGCGCGCGATGCGGTTCGCAGCCCCCACCATGGCATCGATCTCGCCGGTGTAGCGATCGATGGGGTGGCCGGTCAGATAGAGGCCCAGGGTCTCGCGTTCACCGGCCAAGCGCTGTTCGTCGTCCCAGTCCTCGCGGGTCTCGGACGCAATCTGCGGGTCCGGCGCGGCGGCGGCGGGCCCGCCGGTGTCGAGCAGGCCGCCGAACAGGTCGAACTGGCCGGCCGCCTGGGTCTCGCGGTGCTGCTCGGCGAACTTGAGCGCCAGGGGCAACTGGACCATCAGGGTGGCGCGGTTGGGAGCCAGCCCATCCAGTGCCCCGGCGCGGATCATCCCCTCCAGCACCCGGCGGTTGGCCTTGTGTAGGCCGATGCGGCGACAAAACTCCCACAGATCTCGAAAGGGGCCGCCGGTGCGCCTGGCCTCCAGCATGGCCTCGATCGCCCCCTCTCCGACGCCCTTGATGGCCCCCAGCCCATAGACTACGGTGGCGTTCCCATCAATGGTGAAGCGGTACTCGGAGTGATTAACCGCCGGCGGCTTCACCGCCAGCTTCATCTGACGGCATTCCTCGATGAGCGTGACTACCTTGTCGGTGTTGTCCATGTCCGCGGAGAGTACCGCGGCCATGAAGGCGGCCGGGTAGTGTGTCTTGAGCCACAGGGTTTGATAGCTCACCAGGGCATAGGCGGCGCTGTGCGACTTGTTGAAGCCGTAGCCGGCAAACTTCTCCATCAGGTCGAAGATGTGCGCGGCAATCCCACGGTCCACCCCGCGCGCCTCCGCCCCTCCCTGGAAGCCGACGCGCTGCTTGGCCATCTCCTCGGCCTTCTTTTTTCCCATGGCGCGGCGCAGCAGGTCCGCCCCGCCGAGCGAGTAGCCGGACAGGACCTGGGCGATCTGCATCACCTGCTCCTGGTAGAGGATGATGCCGTAGGTGGGCGCCAGTACCGGCTCCAGGTCCGGGTGCGGATAGGCGACATCGGCGCGTCCGTGCTTGCGGTTGATGAAGTCGTCCACCATGCCGGACTGCAGCGGCCCAGGGCGAAACAGTGCGACCAGGGCCGTGATGTCGTCGAAGGAGTCCGGCTGGAGCTTCTTGATCAGCTCCTTCATGCCGCGTGATTCGAGCTGGAAGACGGCGGTGGTCTCGCAGCGCTTGAGCAGCGCAAAAGCCGCGGGGTCCGCCGGGTCGATCTGTTCGATGTCGATGAGCGCGGCGCCCGCCGGCTGGTCGGCATTGATGGTCTTGAGCGCCCAATTGATGATGGTCAGGGTACGTAATCCCAAGAAGTCGAACTTTACGAGGCCCACCGATTCCACGTCGTCCTTGTCGAACTGAGTGACCAGGTTGTCCCCGCCCGGCTCGCAATACAGCGGCGCGAAGTCGGTCAGGCGCGTGGGGGCTATGACTACGCCCCCGGCGTGCTTGCCGGCGTTGCGGGTACAGCCCTCGAGCTTGCGCCCCATGTCGATGAGGTTATGGACCTCCTCGTCGTCCTCATAGATGGCCTTGAGATCCGGGCTGTCTTCCAGCGCCTTCTCCAGCGTCATGCCCAGTTCAAAGGGGACCATCTTGGCCACCCGGTCGCAGAAGCCGTAGGAGTGACCCATGACCCGACCCACGTCGCGCACCACCGCCTTGGCCGCCATAGTGCCGAAGGTGATGATCTGGGACACCGCCTCGCGCCCATAGCGGTCGGCCACATAGCCGATGACCCGGTCGCGGCCCTCCATGCAGAAGTCCACGTCGAAGTCGGGCATGGAGACGCGCTCGGGGTTCAGGAAGCGCTCGAACAGCAGGTCGTGCTGGATGGGGTCGAGATTCGTGATCCCGAGCGCATAGGCGACGAGCGAGCCGGCGCCCGAGCCGCGCCCCGGACCCACCGGGATGCTGTTGCGCTTGGCCCAGGCGATGAAGTCCGCCACGATCAAGAAATAGCCGGGAAAGCCCATCTGGCAGATGACCCCCAGCTCCAAATCCAGGCGCTCGGCGTAGAGTGGGCGGCGTTCCGGTTGATCGGTGGCTGCCCGCAACAGGCCGCGCTGGAAGCGACGTTCCAGGCCCGCCTCGGACTCGGTGCGGAAGAATTCATCGATGGTCAGTCCCGCCGGCACCGGGAAATCGGGCAGGTAGTTTTTTCCCAACTCCAGTTCCAGGTTGCAGCGCTTGGCGATCTCCACCGAGTTCTCCAGGGCCTCCGGGCAGTCGGCGAACAGTTCGACCATCTCGGCGGGGGTGCGCAGGTACTGCTCCTCACTATAGACGCGCGGCCGACGCGGGTCGTCCAGGGTGCGGCCCTCGTGTATACAGACGCGCACCTCGTGGGCCTCGAAGTCCTCGCGGCTCAGGAAACGCACGTCGTTGGTCGCCACCACCGGCACACCCCGGGCCAGCGCGAGATCAACACTCTGCTCCACGAGTTCCGTCTCCTGCTCCCGCCCGGTGCGGATCAGCTCCAGGTAATAGCGGTCGCCGAAGACTGCGATCCACTGGTCCAGCAGGTACTCGGCCCCCGTGCGGTTTCCCGCCAGCAGGGCGGATGCGACATCGCCCTTGGGCCCGCCAGAGAGCGCGATCAACCCTTGCGGTGCCGCCGCGATCCAGTCGCGCTCCACCTGGGGCACGCCTAGGTGCTGACCCTCGACATAGGCGCGCGAAATCAGCCGGGTGAGATTGCCGTAGCCCTGTTTATCCTGCACCAGCAGCACGAGACGGTGCGGCTTGTTGGGGTCCGAGGAGTTCTTCACCCACAGGTCCGTCCCCGCGATGGGCTTGATTCCGGCCCCCAGTGCCGCCTTGTAGAAGCGCACCAGGGCGAAAAAGTTGCACTGATCGGTGATCGCCACCGCTGGCATCCCGGCCTTGCGCACCGCCTTGACTAGGGGCTTGACCCCGACCAGTCCGTCGACTAGGGAGTATTCCGTGTGCAGGTGCAGGTGGATGAAGCGAGGGTCCATGGCAGGCTCGGCTGTGGTGTTGGATGGTGGGCGTCGGGGGCGGGAGTCTACCAAGTCGAGGGGGCTGCGTGCGGGTCACTGCGGGGCCTTGATCATCATCCCGGCTACTGGGAGCGCCGCACCCCAGTGCGGCGCGATCTGTCAAGCGACTACGGCATCGCCTGTTTTGTGGATAGGCCGGGCCGCGACTTGGGTACGGCGCTCCCAATCGGTCGACCTGAGGGCCGACCTACAAGCGTCGCTGACCGGCACGATGATCAAGGCCACGGCGGGAATTCCGGGTGCCGGGACGGCAAAACGCCCCGAGTGCATTCTGGGATACACTTACCCTCTATCGACTTGCGGGCGAGGGGCGCGGGCATGGGTACCACGGCGGATCGAATCTTTGCGCAGGCGAGCAGGCTCCCGGAGCCGCTGCCCCGCGAGGTCCTAGACTTCATCGGCTATCTGGAGGCCAGGCACGGGCTGCGGGATTTGCTCATCGAAGACCTCAAGGCCTCGATTTTGGACATTTTAGGCGACCTCGATCATCGTGCCAGCCGCAACCCACAATCGGGGGGCCAGGGTCCGCACGGCGGGCCCTGGAGGACCATGGAGCCAATCC
>JADNEJ010000512.1 GCA_016292295.1 Candidatus Thiodictyon intracellulare | reverse complement strand
GTCGCGACCTGGATCTACGTCATTTGCGACAACGCTCGCTACTACTGCTCCAAAGCGGTTCAAGATTACATCAAGGATTTCCGCATTAAGCTTGTCTTTCTTCTGCCTTATGCGCCCAATTTGAATCTTATTGAGCGGCCATGGAGCTTCTTGCTGACGGAAAATTTTGAAATAACCGGTCGGTGAGAAAACCGAAAATTTGGCATTAGCTGAGTAGAATAGGACATGTCCCCATCAAGTTGTGCGGTCGACCCAGTACCCTGGTCGCCTATGCAAATGAGCGACGGCAACGATTAGCATCACCCCGCCCTCTATTCCTCCATCGCGAGGACTTCCAGGCAACCCTCCTGGTACGCCTGAATCTGCTTCTCGGCCTCTTCGGCCCAGATGGCATCCAGCGACAGATCAGGTTTATCAAGGCTTTTCAGGATACCTTTCACCAACTGGAATCTATCCTCTGGGCGCAACGTCAAGGCTTGGGTAAACAGGTCTTTATTGGCCATAGGCACTGTCTCCAGTCGGATTGGGTCTGGCGGTCGTCAGTTGTGACCAATCGAAAGAGAAACGTTGCAGGGACCGCGCTAAGCGCGGTCTCCTGAGGTGCCGGCTACGCGTCCCTATCGTTCTCGCGCAACCGCTGGTGCCGCTGCCTGTCTATACCATCACACCCGCCGAGAAGCTGAAGTTGTCGAGGATGTTCACATAGTTCGCCCGCTCGAATTCGGCGGGGTTGGGCACGGCGAGCGCGCTAACTCGGCCGCGGAATTCGTCGAGCGATTCAAATTCCTGCTCTTCCATCCACTCGATGAGGCCGCTCAGGATATGTGACAAATGCCCGGGCCCGCGGCTGAGCAGTGAACTGCACAGATGGACTACGTCGGCACCGGCCAGCAGGAGCTTGATGGCGTCTTCCGGCGTATGCACACCACCGGTGGCGCCGAGCGAGAGTCCGTCGATGCGTCCGTAGAGGATGGCGATCCAACGCATGGCGAGTAGAGCGTCGGTGGAGATGGAGGGCTGCAGGCTGGGCTGCAGGCGCATTCCCTCGATGTTGATGTCCGGCTGGTAGAAGCGGTTGAACAGCGCCACCCCGTTGGCCCCGGCAGCGGCCATTAGCTTGATGGTGTTGCCGAGTGAGCTGAAGGCCGGGGAGAGCTTCATGTTGATGGGAATCGTCACCTGCCCGCGCAGTTCGCGCAGCAGGCTGAGATAGCGGTCTTCCACCTGGGCCCCGGTCTGACCGATATCGCCCGCGATGTAGTAGACATTGAGTTCGAGTGCGTCAGCACCGGCCTGTTGCAGATCCTTGGCGGTATTGATCCAGCCGCTGAGGGTAACGCCGTTGAGGCTCGCAATCACCGGGATGGCCAGAGACTCCTTGAGGCGGCGCACGTTTTCCAGGTAGAGGTCGAGCCCATTGTCGAAGTCGCTCCAGGCGGGCAGGAAGCCGGCCTCGGCCTCGCCGAAGCCGGTGTCCTGATGGTGGAGGAAGCGCACCATGGATTCGGATTCGGCGGTGACGGCCTCCTCGAAGAGGGACCACATGATGATGGCCGCCGCACCATTGTCTTCCAGTTCCCGCGCCATCGCGATGCTCCGGGTGAGCGGCGAGGCGGAGGGGACCAGGGGATTTTTGATGTCGAGGCCCAGGTATTTGGTAGTCAGGTCCACGGCAATTGCTCCGAAGTGGGTTTGATAAGGGTTAACCGCAAGAACAGCAAAGAGCGCGAGGGCGGCGCGGTGCGCCGCCGGTGGAATCCCGGACCTGGGTTAGTCCCAGGGGTGCCCGGGGGTTTCACCGACAGCTGCCGCGTGCCTCGCGCCTTTGCGGTTGGATTTATTATTCCTTGGGCTTGGCCCCTTCCGTGACGCCCGCCTCTTGCACCGCGAGGCTCGCAAGCTGCTCATAGAGCTGGAAGCGGCTCTTGACATGCTTCTGCGCTAATTGCAGGAAGTGCTCAGCGGCATCGGGATGGGTGCGCGTCAGCACCGAGAAGCGGGTCTCGGTATTGATGAAGTCTCGGTAGGGGATGTTCGGCGCCTTGCTGTCGATCAGCAGCGGATTCTCGCCGGCAGCGGAGCGCCGCGGGTCATAGCGGAACAGGCCCCAATGGCCGGAGTTGACCGCCAGGTCCTGTTGACGCAGGTTGTTGGAGAGGTCTACCCCGTGGGCGATGCAGGGGGCGTAGGCGATGATGACCGAGGGGCCGTCATAGCTCTCGGCCTCCAGGAAGGCACGCACGGTCTGCACGTCCTTGGCACCGAAGGCGACCGAGGCGACATAGACGTTCTGATAGGCCATGGCCATCATCGCCATGTCCTTCTTGAAAGACGCCTTGCCGCCGGCGGCGAATTTGGCGACCGCACCCATGGGCGTGGACTTGGAGTTCTGGCCGCCGGTGTTGGAATAGACCTCGGTGTCCAGGATCAGTAGGTTGACGTTGCGCCCGGAGGCCAGGACATGGTCCACGCCACCGTAGCCGATGTCATAGGCCCAGCCGTCACCACCGATGATCCAGACGCTACGCTTGACGAGCTGTTCGCAGATCCCCTCCAGAATGCGCGCCTCGATCCGCTCGATCCCGACCAGGCGAGTCTTGAGCAGAGCGACGCGCTCGCGTTGCTCGAAGATCCCGGCCTCGGTGCTTTGATCCGCACTGAGCAAGGCCTCGACCAGGTCGTGGCCGAGCGGCTCCGCCAGCGTCTTGATCAGTTCCCGCGCCTGCTCCACCTGCTTGTCGACCGCGAGCCGCATCCCCAGGCCGAACTCGGCATTGTCCTCGAAGAGCGAGTTGTTCCAGGCCGGGCCTCGGCCGTCGGGGTTCTTGGTGTAGGGTGTGGTGGGCAGGTTGCCGCCATAGATGGAGGAGCAGCCGGTGGCGTTGGCGATCATCATGCGGTCGCCGAAGAGCTGGGTGGCGAGCTTGATGTAGGGGGTCTCACCGCAGCCTACGCAGGCCCCGGAGAACTCGAACAGGGGCTCGAGCATCATCGCGTGCTTGATCTTGGTCGGGTCCAACTCGCGGCGATCGTACTCCGGCAGGGTCAGGAAGAAGTCCCAGTTGGCCTGCTCGATGGCGTGGCGCTCATGGGCGTCCACCATGTTGAGCGCCTTGTGGTTGGGGTCCTTGCGGTCGCGGATGGGGCAGACGTTCACGCAGAGCCCGCAACCGGTGCAGTCGTCCGGGGCGATCTGGTAGCTGATGTGCATGCCGACGGGGAAGTCCTTGCCCTTGATCTGGACGTGCTGGAAGGTGGTCGGGGCCTCTGCCGTCAGTGACTCCGGGAAGACCTTGGCACGGATCGCCGCATGGGGGCAGACTAGCGGGCATTTGCCGCAGTGGGTGCACAGGTCCCGATCCCACTCGGGGAGCTTGAGCGCCAGGTTGCGCTTCTCGTACTTGGTGGTGCCGGTCGGCCAGGTGCCGTCGGCGGGTATCAGGCTCACCGGGAGGCTGTCACCGTGGCCCTCGATCAGGCAGGCGGTGACGGTGCGCACGAACTGCGGCGCATCGCCCGGGACCGTCGCCGGGCGGTCGAAGGTGCTGGTGACCTGGCCCGGTACCTGCACCTGATGCAGCCCCGCCAGGGTCGCATCGATCGCCTGGTAATTGCGGTCGAGCAGGCGCTGGCCCTTCTTGCCGTAGGTCTTCTTCACCGCGTACTTGATGTGCTCAATCGCCTCCTCCCGCGGCAGGATGCCGGAGATAGCGAAGAAGCAGGTCTGCATGATGGTGTTGATGCGCCGCCCCATGCCGGTCACCTCGGCGATGCCGTAGGCGTCGATCACATAGAAGCCCAACTGCTTGTCGAGGATCGCCTGCTGCATGCTGCGCGGCAGGTCGTTCCAGACCCGATCCGCCGGGGTGGCGGAGTTGAGCAGGAAGACCCCGCCGCGGCAGGCGTGGTTGAGCATCGCGTAGCGCGTCAGGAAGTTGGGCTGGTGACAGGCGATGAACTTCGCCTCGTCATCGCCGACCAGGTAGCTGCTGTGGATGGGGTTGGCACCGAAGCGCAGGTGGCTGATGGTGACGGCGCCGGCCTTCTTGGAGTCGTACTGGAAGTAGCCCTGACCGTAGTTTGGCGTCTCCTCCGCGATGATTTTGATCGAGTTTTTGTTGGCCGAGACGGTCCCGTCCGAGCCCAGACCGAAGAAGACGCAGGCGGTGACGCCGGAGGCGTCGGGGCGGTACTGCGGGTCCCAGGTGAGGCTCAGGTGGGTCAGGTCGTCGTGGATGCCGATGGTAAAATCGTTCTTCGGTGCGTCCTTCTTGAGTTCATCGAAGACCCCCTTGACCATGCCCGGGGTAAACTCCTTGGAGGAAAGGCCGTAGCGCCCGCCGATCACCCGCGGCATGGTGGCCATGCGCCCGTCCGCCAGCGCCTGCGCCAGACCCGTGACCACATCCTTGTAGAGCGGTTCGCCGTCGGCACCGGGCTCCTTGCAGCGGTCGAGCACGGCGACGCGCCGGGCGGTGACCGGCAGCGCCGCCAGCAGGTAGGCCGGATCGAAGGGGCGGTAGAGACGCACCTTGATGAGTCCGACCTTCTCGCCGTGGGCCACCAGGTCGTTCACCGTCTCCTCTGTGGCGCCGATCCCAGAGCCCATGATCACGATCACCCGCTCCGCGTCCGGGGCCCCGGCATATTCAAAGAGGCTGTACTGACGGCCAGTGAGTTCCGCGAACTTGTCCATGATCTGCTGGACGATTGCGGGCACTGTCGTGTAATAGCCGTTGACCGTTTCCCGGCCCTGGAAATAGACGTCCGGATTTTGGGCGGTGCCGCGCAGGATCGGGTGGTTGGGGTTCAGGGCGCGGTCCCGGCAGGCGCGCACCAGGTTCTCGTCGATCATGGCGCGGATCGTCTCGACCGGGATGCGCTCGACCTTCACCACCTCGTGGGAGGTGCGGAAGCCGTCGAAGAAGTGCACGAAGGGGACGCGGCTCTGGAGTGTGGCGGCCTGGGCGATCAGGGCGAAGTCCATCGCCTCCTGGACCGAGGCCGAGGAGAGCATGGCGAAGCCGGTGGCGCGGGTCGCCATCACGTCCGAGTGGTCACCGAAGATTGACAGCCCCTGGGCCGCCAGGGCGCGGGCGGCCACATGGATGACCGCCGGGGACAACTCACCGGCGATCTTGTACATATTGGGGATCATCAGCAGCAGACCCTGGGAGGCGGTGAAGGTGGTCGCGAGCGACCCCCCTTGCAGGGCGCCGTGCAGCGCCCCGGCGGCGCCCGCCTCGCTCTGCATCTCCACCACTGACGGCACGGTGCCCCAGAGGTTCTTGACCCCCTGGGCGGACCACTCGTCCGCCCATTCACCCATGTTAGATGATGGGGTTATCGGATAGATTGCGATGACCTCGTTGGTCATGTGCGCGACATAGGCGACGGCCTCGTTACCGTCGAGGGTGACCAGTTCAGCAGATTGCGACATCGCTTGCTCTCGTAAGTGTGGAAGGACCGGGGCGAGGGTACGGACGATGATCCGCGTCCCTCAAAAAATTGGTGGGGAACTATAAACCGAAAGCCGCCCGCGGGGGGCGCCCGCGCGCGTCAGTTCGGCGGAAAATTGCAGGCTGGCGCGATCTTTATCAGGTGGCTTAAGGTGCGCACAGGTCGCTGCCCTGGGCGCAGCGGCGCGCCGATGCGCCCAGGGCACTCGAAACCCAGCCTGGGCACTGGCCCCTCCAACCCATCAACACGCCAATATGCAAATAAAAAAAATGTAGTACCCGTTTTTTCCCAGGTTCCCGGCGGGATATCAGTCCGCCGCCGATAACATGCTGAAAAACATTGATTCCAATGTCTAGGAACCCGTTTCTCCAGGATGAATACTGCCGTGGATCCAACCCTGCACCTGCGCCCCATGCTGAAACCCGACCTGGACGCCGTGATGGCGTCCGAGCGGACCAACTACGAGTTCCCGTGGCAGGAGGAGGTCTTCGTGGAGTGTCTGCGGGTGGGCTATAACTGCTGGGTCGCGGAACTGGGTCGGGTGGTGGTCGCCCACGGCGTCATGTCCATGGGGGCCGATGAGTGCCACGTCCTCAACATCTGTGTCCATCCGCACTTTCAGGGTCTGGGCTTCGGGCGGCGGCTGCTGCGGCGGCTCCTGGGACTCGCCAAGCGGCGCGGTGCCGACACCGCCTTTTTGGAGGTGCGGGTCTCCAATCAAAGCGCACGCGGGCTCTATGCCGCCGAGGGCTTCTGTGAGATCGGCACCCGTCGCGGCTACTACCCCGCCCGCAACGGGCGAGAGGACGCGGTGGTATTGGCGCTAGCCTTGTAAGCCATCGACTTTGGCCATTTTAGGCGATCCCGATCATCGTGCCAGCCGCAACCGGCAATCGGGGGGCCAGGGTCCGCACGGCTAGCCCTGGAGGACCATGGAGCCAATCCGTCTGGTCCGCTACGCGGCCCCGGCGCGG
>JADNEJ010000025.1 GCA_016292295.1 Candidatus Thiodictyon intracellulare | reverse complement strand
GTACCTCAAGCCGCAGGCCACCTTTTCCGACTGCCTGGCGCGCGTGCGCCGCACCCTCTGAGCCGAGGGGAATGACGTCAACTCACTCGCGGATCAGGATCAGGAGATAATTTCCCGCTCCCGCCTGGGAGCACGTGCTCGCGCAACTGGCCGCGACTGCCTGAGCGGCAGCGCGCTACATGCCCGGCCGCCGCGCCGGGACCGCGTAGCGGGCCAGACGGATTGGCTCCATGGTCCTCCAAGGTTCGACGTGCGGACTCTGGCCACACGATTGCCGATTGCGGTTGGCACGATGATTGGGGTCGCCTAAAATGGCCAAAGTCGAGGTCATCTGATCCATCGTCTTTGAGCGCCGCCAGGACCACTTCGCGGGCCAGCCTCTTCTCCACCGAATCGTTCTCTTCCAACCGCCGACGGGGTAGCAGGCCAGCCCCCTCAAAGAGCTGGGTGAGCCGCAGCCCCAGGCTGTGGAAGGTCGAGACCTGGGGGGCCTTGAAGGCCGCCGGGAGCAGGCCCGCGAGCCGCTCCTGAAACTCGCGCGCCGCGGAGTGGTTGAAGGCCAGGACCCGGATGCGCTCACCGGGGACTCCCTACTCCAACAGAAAGCAGACCCGCCCGACCAGCATCTGGGTCTTACCCGAGCCGGCTATCGCGTAGGTCAGGCTGTGGCCGCCCGCGTGCTCGATGGCGGCCAGTTGTTCTTCGGTAAATGGCATGGTCGAACGTCATCCGCACCTGCATTGCAAAAATAGCCAAGAGCACCGCTGAGTCCAGGCGCAGGCGGTGCAAAATCAGTCCTCGGGTGCCCCGCCGCTCGTGCCCGGTCCGACCGCCGGCGGGGCCAGCAGGTGGCGCATCAGGGGCGGCAGATGCCCGCGATGCAGGGCCCAAATGCACCCCTGGAGCAGTCGGTCCGCCCCGGTGACCCGCTCGTGGTGGCGTAGATGGCTGAGCCAGGAGCCCTCGACGAAATACTCGATGTAGAGACCGGGCGCGGTGACGTCCTCCATGATCCACCAGTGGACGGCCCCGAGTCGACGCCGCGCCTGGGCCTGCTCCGCCATCAGGGCCAGGAAGGCGGGGACGGCCGGGGGGTCGATACGGTATTGGATCATCGTCATCACCGGCCCGCGCTCTTGCGGCGTATCCAGCCGGACCAGGGGCGCGGGCCAGTGCATCGATGGCGCGAGATCCAACACCTCGCCCTGCACGACCCGCACCCGCCAGGTGGCCGCTAGCGTCAACAGGGCCAGGCCCGCGGCGATCAGCAGGGCCGTACCGACCCCGCGCACTGAGGCAATCATGCCCCAGATGACCGAGCCCAGGGCCATGGTGCCGAAGTACAGGGTCAGGAACAGCGACAGACCGCGCGCCCGCACCCAATTGGGCAGCACGAGTTGGGCCGCGACCTGGAGGCTCGACAGCACGAAGATCCAGGACACACCGGCAAGCAGGGTCGCGGCGGCCGCCGCATAGGAATTGGCGATCAACGAGAAGGCGGCCAGCACCAGGACGGTCCCCAGGCTGCCGGCAACGACGGTCCCGTCGGGGCCCAGACGCGGCTGTACGCGCGGCAGCAACAGGGCGCCGAGCACCGCGCCGGCCCCCACGCAGCCCATCAGGACACCATAGAGGCTGGCGCCGCCGCCGAGCGAGGTCTTGGCGATAACCGGCAGGAGCGCCCAGTAGGCGCTGGCGGAGAGGAAAAAGGCGATACCGCGCACCAGGGTTGCACGCAGCGGCGCGCTGTGCATGGCGTAGCGCAGGCCGTTGCGCAGGGCCTCCCACAGGCCCTCGGCCGGCAGGGCAGAGCCGGCCGCGGCGGCAGGCCGCCACCAGGCCAAGGCCGCGACGATGACCAGGAAGCTCAGGGCATTGACGGTGAAGGGTGAGGCAAAGCCCAGCCAGACAATCAGGGCACCCGCCACGGCCGGACCGATGGCGCGGCTGACGTTGATCCCCATGGAGTTGAGCGCGATAGCCGGACCCAGGGTCGCCCGCGGCACGAGTTGCGGGACCATGGCCAGCCAGGCCGGGGTGATGAAGGCTGCGCCCGCACCCAACAGGAAGGTGAAGCACAGGAGCAGGGTGGCGTTCATCCATCCGAGCCCAACCAGGACCGCCAGGACGGCCGCTACCAGTGCCATGGCGCCATTGACTGCAAGCAAGAGCTTGCGGCGGTCGAAGATGTCGGCCAGTGCACCAGAGGGCAGCGCCAGCAGAAAAGCCGGGGCCGTGGTCGCCACCTGCACCAGGGCCACCGTCAAGGGATCCGGGGTCAGGGTGGTCATCAGCCAGCCGGCGCCCACGGTGTTCATGCCGGTGCCGATATTGGAGACCACCGTGGCCGCCCAGAGCACGGTGAAGGCGCGGTGCCTGAAGGGGTCCCAGGCCGCGGGGCCGGGGCTGGGTCGGATTGTCATGGATGGGTCTGCTGGTGAGGTCGCGCCGGGCGCGCCGCGGGAAAACCGGGCCCGAGATCCGGTGAGGGCGCGAGTCTCCCCGGTCCGCCGCCGTGCGGCAAGCGTTTTCAGAGTATAATTGTGGCCCGTCAGCGGGACGGATCGGCCGGCCGCCCGCGGGCGGCCTCCTGCCATCGCGGCGCGCGGGCGCGCGCATCGTTCAACCGACGCCGGAGTCATCCGATGCATCTGCACTTGAACCAACTTCTGATCGAGCCGGCCGTTACGCTCCTGCTCGGCATTCTGATCCTGCTCATCCCCAGGTTCTTGCGATATTTCGTAGCCTTCTATTTGATCGCCATCGGCGTCCTGGGGCTGATGCGGCACCCCTGAGCTATGATCGAGCGGCTGCTCGTGGGCTACGACGGTTCACAATCGGCGCGCGCCGCCTTTGATTTCGCCCTGGAGATGGCCGATAGGTATGGCGCCGAGCTGCATGTGTTGGCGGTCGCCCACCCGCCGGATATCGGCGAGGGCCAGCAGACCGAGGTTCTCATCAACGCGGCGCGCACGCGTGACTAGTATGCCCAGGCCCTACAGGCCTTGAAGCCCAGAGTCGAGGGGCTGAAGAGCCGCTTCGAGGCCAAGGTGGAGCACCCGGCGGAGCAGCTCGTGGCCTATGCTGAGGGTCACGGCATCGACCACATCGTTGTCGGCCACCGCGGACGCACCCTGTTCGAGCGCTGGCTGGTCGGCTCCATCGCCCGACGGGTGCTCGCGTATGCCCCCTACGCGGTGACCGTGGTACACCCGCGGGCCTGATGCCGGCGCGCCGGCGGTCTTGAACCAAGCACTCAAGGCCGCCCGGGGTCGGTTAAAATCCCGCCATCGCCAACCAGGCCTCGAACCAGACGCAGGGTAATCCATGACCACCATCCGCGAGTCCGATTTCGTCCAGAGCATCGCTGACGCCCTGCAGTTCATCTCCTATTATCATCCAGCGGACTATATCCGCGCCCTTGCCGCTGCCTATGCAGCGGAGGAGTCCTCGGCGGCGAAGGACGCCATGGCGCAGATCCTGGTCAACTCTCGGATGTGCGCGCAGGGCCACCGACCCATCTGTCAGGACACGGGTGGCGTCGTGGTCTTCCTCAAGGTGGGCATGGGGGTGCGCTGGGACACGGCGCTCAGCATCCAGGCCCTGGTGGACGCGGGGGTGCGCCGGGCCTATCTGGATCCGGACAACCCGTTGCGCGCCTCCATGGTCGCGCCGCCCATCGGGGCGCGCAAGAACAGCGGCGACAACACCCCAGCCGTAGTCCATGTGGAACTGGTTCCGGGGAATCTGGTCGAAGTGCGCCTGGCGGCCAAGGGCGGGGGCTCGGAGAACAAGTCCAAGTTCACCATCTTGAATCCCAGCGATAGCCTGGTCGACTGGGTACTCAAGACCGTGCCCACCATGGGCGCCGGCTGGTGCCCGCCGGGGATGCTCGGGATCGGCATCGGGGGCTCCGCCGAGAAGGCCATGCTGATGGCGAAGGAGTCGCTGCTCGGCCACATCGACATCCATGAGCTCAAGGCGCGTGGTCCCGCCGACCCGATCGAGGAATTGCGCCTGGAACTATTCGAGAAGGTCAACGCGCTGGGCATCGGCGCCCAGGGGCTTGGCGGTCTCACTACGGTGCTTGATGTCAAAATCGAGACCTTTCCCACCCATGCCGCCTCGCTCCCCGTGGCGATGATCCCCAACTGCGCCGCGACCCGGCATGCGGAGTTCACTCTGGACGGCTCGGGCCCCGTGACGCTGACGCCGCCGCGTCTCACCGACTGGCCCAAGATCACCTGGGATGCGGCGGCCGGGGCGCGCCGGGTGGACCTGGACGCGGTCACCCGCGAGGACATCGCCGGCTGGCGGCCGGGCGAACGCCTCCTGCTCTCCGGCCGGCTCCTGACCGGCCGGGATGCCGCCCACAAGCGCATGGTCGATCTCCTGAACAGCGGCGAGGGGCTCCCGGACGAGGTCGATCTGCGCGGGCGCTTCATCTATTACGTGGGCCCGGTCGAGCCGGTGGGCGACGAGGTGGTCGGCCCCGCTGGCCCGACGACTGCCACCCGCATGGACAAGTTCACCGAGCAGATGCTGAGCGAAACCGGCCTCATCGGCATGGTCGGCAAGGCGGAGCGGGGACCGGTCGCGATCGAGGCGATCCGGCGCCATCAGGCGGTCTATCTCATGGCGGTGGGCGGGGCGGCCTATCTGGTGGCCAAGGCCATCAAATCGTCGCGCCTCATCGCCTTCGCCGACCTGGGGATGGAGGCGATCCGCGAGTTCGAGGTGCTGGACATGCCGGTGACGGTGGCCGTGGACAGCCGGGGCGAGTCGGTCCACCAGAGCGGGCCCGCAGAGTGGCGGGCGCGGATTGGCAAGATCCCGGTCGCTGTCGAGTCCTGAGAAGTTGGATGAGCGGCAAATAAACGCAAATGTGCGCAAATGGAAAGACTGAGGAAAAGCCAACCCAATCCGCACTCTGCAAGGGTCAGCGCTTCAACTTAAATCCGGGAGTTGCTCACACCAAGGCGCCAAATTCGCAAAGAAATACAACAGTCTTGATTTGTGTGCCTTTGCGTTCATTTGCGGCAATCTTTTCTTCTCAAACCCTGAGGATAAAACCATGACCACCTACCCCGCCTTTCGTATCCATCAAGACGCGCAGGGACACCACGCTGGGATCGAGCAACTCCCGCGGCCCACACCGGCCGCGGACGAGGTACTAATCCGGGTCAGTTGGTCCGGCGTCAACTATAAGGACGCCCTGGCCGGGACCGGACGGGGCAAGATCCTGCGCACCTTCCCCTTGGTCGGCGGGGCCGACGCCGCTGGCGTGGTAGAGCAGTCTGCCCACCCCTGCTACCAGACCGGAGAGGCGGTGATCGTCACCGGTTGGGGGCTCACCCACGACCATGACGGCGGCTTCGCCGGCTATCTGTGCTGCCCCGCGGAGTGGCTGGTACCGATCCCGGAGGGGCTCGGCCCGCGCCGGGCCGGGATCTTCGGTACCGCCGGCCTCACCGCCGCACTGGCGGTCCACCGGATGCTGGTCAACGGCCAGGAACCGGGCCTGGGGCCGATCCTGGTCACTGGTGCCAGCGGCGGGGTGGGCGCCATGGCCGTCGCCATCCTCGCCCGGCTCGGGTTCACGGTCAGCGCCATCTCCGGCAAGCCGGAGCTATCCGACTGGCTGCGGCACCTGGGCGCCACGGAGGTCCTGCCGCGCGAGGCCCTGGCCGGCGCGACGCGCCCCCTGGAGAAGGCCCGCTGGGGCGGGGCGGTGGACAATGTGGGGGGCGAACTGTTGGCTCAGATCACCCGCACTATTGCCCCCGGCGGCAACATCGCGGCCATCGGGCTGGTCGGCGGCCATGAACTGCACACCACCGTTATGCCCTTCATCCTGCGCGGGGCCACTCTCTTGGGCTGCAACTCAGTGGATATCCCTTACCCCCTGCGGCGCACCCTGTGGAATCACCTCGCGAGCGACTGGCAGCCGCCGGACCTGGAGGCCCTGGTGTCCGAGACGGTCGGGTTGGAGGGACTGCCGCCGGTCTTCGAGCGTATGCTCGCCGGCCACACCCATGGGCGGGTGCTGGTGGCCCTGTGAATTCAATTCCATCTCCCGATTACGGGAACGGGCAATGCACCGCTCATCCTGCCGCTGCCCGCGGGTAAATGGCCAGGATCAAGAGGCTCACAGGCGGATCAGCCAGGCCTCGACAGCGGCCTGGATCTAGTCATAGGCAGCCTCGCCCGCGGCGCGATCTTGGCCGTAGGGGTCCGGGATCTCGCCCCCACTCCAGCGCCCCAGCAGACAAACCTTACCCGCCGCGGTCGGGGCCAGTTCCAGCAAGTGGCGGCGATGAGCCTCCTCCATCACCAGCACCAGCTCCGCCCAGCGAACCAACGCGGGATCGACCGGTCTGGATTGGCGCCGTTGAGTCCTGCCGGCAGCGCCTGGAACTGCGCGAGCATCGGCAGCACTTGTTGCTTGTCGTTGACCGCCTGCACGACCTTCGGAACC
>JADNEJ010000536.1 GCA_016292295.1 Candidatus Thiodictyon intracellulare | reverse complement strand
CAAGTCGCTCGCGCGCCGCCTGCAGATCCGCCAGCGCCTTGCCCAACAACGCCCGCGCCCGCGCGGGCGTCTCCAGATCGGCGTCGTCGAATTGTCTGAGGTCGTGATCGCTCAGTTACATAGTAGTGGCCTGGCGGCGCTTGCCCGCTCTCGCTTAGGATAACTATGTGCAGTTGCTACATAATACCGCATATTCTGGCACGGCCGTCGAGCTGTGTCGCGTAGGCTTATGATCGTCCAAGAGGGCTAAGAACAGGGGGGGCTAAACAGTTACGCGGCGCATCGCGGCCGGAGGCCGCTCCCACCGCTCCCACAGAAGACTTTCATCCTCCGGGGTGGCTGACCTTCCTTCTATGGCCGTTAGCCCTACGTTTCCAATCAAAAGGCTAACGCCTGTGGAAGGAACATCAGCCATCCCAGAAAATGAAAATCCCCAGTGGAAGCAGCCTCTGGCCGCCATGAGACGCTGCGGTAACCTGAATCGCAGCGTTCCCTGCGCCGCCAGTCGCGGCCGGAGGCCGCTCCCACAGCGTCGCCGCGCGGCTTTCACGGTAAGCCTTGAGCTGCGTTACCAGGATTTTGGCTCAAACGGGACGTCGTTGAGGATGCGCATGCCGTCCCCGGTCTGGGCCAGCACGAAGAGCTCTTGCCAGTAGGCGAAGCGATCGGCGCCTTCTGCGATGCGCATACCAGCGACGGCACCGTGCAGTTGATGGTCGGCATATTCGGGAAAGGAGTGACGGAAGCGGCGCAGGTCCTCCAGAAACGCTTTCACATCGTCCACCTGCAGGCTGGACTTGACCTCTACCATGACGACGTGGCCCAGATTGACGACCAGCACGTAGATCTCCAGGGTGTCGCCATCTTTGCGCTTGAGCAGCCGCCGGCTGACCATGTGGACCGGTATTCCCCGTTCGGCCTTGATCATAATTCCGCCTACTTTGTTCAGTCCCGGCGTCGCCGCTCCCTTGTAGAACATTGTCTTGCGCGTGCAAACCCACATGGGTCGGCCGGCCTTTGGCAGATTTGTGATCAAGGCCACCGGCAAGTATCCACCCGAGACCCGCTTCACGTCCGATCCGTAGGGTGGGTAGAGCGCAGCGAAACCCACCAATCGACATTTGAGTTGCGCGCAAGCGATGGGTTTCGCTGCGCTCTACCCATCCTAACAGGAGTACGGTGGCGTTTTGGGGTGACCGCAAAGCATGCACCCATTTCCTCACCCCGCCCGCCGCAACAACAGCACGGCCGCGCCGATGAAGAGCACCGGCGGGGCCAGCGCCGCGGCCAGGGGGCTTAAGCCGTACAGGAGCGCCAAGTAGGAAAAGGTCTTGCTCACCAGATAATAGAGGATGCCGACCAGGACCGCAAAGAAGGCGCGTATGCCGGTCCCGCGGCTGCGTGCGGAGCCCAGCAGGACTGGGATCGCGACCAACACCATGGACAGGGTGAGCAGGGGATAGAGCACCCGGCCCCAGAAGATTACCTGATAGTTGCTCGCATCCTGCGCATTGACCGTCATGAAGCGGATGTATTTCCAAAGACCCCAGACCGGCAGGATGCGCGGGTCGGCCACTACCACCTCCAGGATGCCGGGATTGAGCATGGAACTCCAACCGGCATTGGGCAGGCGTTCCACCTGCACCCCGTCTATACTCACCCGGCTGCGGGAGATGCCCTCCAGGACCCATTGATGGTGCTGATAGCGCGCGCCCTGCGCATGGGTCGCGATCAGAATCCCCGCGGCGTTGTCCGCCTGGTAGATGAAGATGTCCCGCAGGCTGGTACCGGAGAGGATCTCGCGGATGTTGATGTAGGTTCCCTGGTCGATGGCCCAGAAGCCGGACTCCGTCTGCTGAGTCACGGCCCCGGAGAGCGCGGCGCGTTTGATCTCGATCCCGCGCTGTTCCGCGACGGGGGCGACCAATTCGCCGATCAGTATGGCGCCCGCGGCCAGGAGCACCCCGCCCAGGAGCCCGGCCCTCGCGATCCGCCCCACCGAGACCCCCGCGGCGCGCATGGCCACCAGCTCTGAGCGGTTGGCGAGCGCGCCCAGCCCGAGCAGAGCGCCGATCAGGGTGGCGATCGGGAAAACTTGATAGGCATAGCGGGGCAGGCCCAGGATCATGAGCAGCAAGGCGTCCTGGAGGCGGTAGCCGGCCACTCCAACCTTCTCCAACTCATTGGCGAGAAGGAAAAATCCCAAGAGCGGCAGAAGCACGCTCAGGGTCAGGAGGGTGCCCGCGATGACCGCCCACGCCAGATAGCGGTCAAGAATTCTCAGTCCCATGGCCGGTTTCCCCGCAACGTCGCAACCTCGTACCCAGTGATTCTCAATCCGAAAAAGAGGACTTGTCCGCACTCCAGGACGGTGATTGGCGCCGAACTGGTGCGCGGCGACCTAGGTGCTCGCCGGTTTCGGGTCCGGCACGCAATCCGGTAGACTCGTGAGCTCCGCATCGTAACCCCGAATGACTCACCAAATAACCGTTCTCCGAGGTACCCCCCAATGGAATTCAAGATCAAGACCGGTGACATCACCAGGCACAAGACCCCGTGCCTGGTCCTAGGCGTCTTTGAGAAGCGCAAACTTACCCCCGCCGGCGAGGCGATCGACAAGGCGAGCGGCGGTCGGCTGGCGGAGCTGCTGAAAAAGGGCGACCTGGACGGCGAGACCGGTCGCACCCTGATGCTCTATGACCTGCCTGGAGTGGCAACGGAACGTGTTCTCCTGGTCGGCTGCGGCAAGCGCAAGGAGGTCACGCGCACCAGCTACCGCCAGGCGCTGGCCGCGTCCGTGGACCTGCTCCAGCGCATCCATGCCGGCGAGGCCCTGTCCACCCTGCCGGAGGTCGCCCCGGAGGGACTCAGCCGGTATCTCGCGGTCCGCGATGCCGTCACCACCACCGCCGAGCGGGTCTACCGCTACAGCCGGACCAAGGACGACAAACAGGCCCCTAAGACCCCGCTGCGGACTCTCACCCTGTGGGTTACCGGGAAGCAGGACCTAGACGCCGCCGAGCAGGCGCGGCACCACGGCGTCGCCATCGGCGAGGGCGTAACCCTGGCCCGGGAGTTGGGAAACCTGCCCGGCAACCTCTGCACCCCGTCCTATCTCGCCGATCAGGCTCACGAGCTGGCAGCGCGCTTCGACAAGCTCGAGGTCGAGGTCCTGGAGGAGGCCCAGATGGCGGAATTGGGCCTGGGCGCCCTGCTGTCGGTTTCCCGGGGTAGCCACCAACCCGCCAAGCTGATCGTCTTTCGTTACCAGGGCGGCCCCGCGGGCCTGCGCCCGGTGGTGCTGGTGGGCAAGGGCCTCACCTTCGACGCCGGCGGGATCTCGATCAAGCCGGCCGCCGAGATGGACGAGATGAAGTATGACATGTGCGGCGGGGCGGGCGTGTTCGGCGCCGTCCAGGCGGCCTGTGAGCTCCAACTGCCGATCCACTTGATCGGCGTGGTCCCAGCCGCCGAGAACCTCCCGGACGGGGCCGCCAACAAGCCCGGCGATATCGTGACAAGCCTGTCCGGCCAGACCATCGAGATCCTCAACACGGACGCCGAGGGGCGGCTCATCCTATGCGACGCGCTCACCTACGCCGAGCGCTTCGACCCGGCCCTGGTCATCGACCTGGCCACCCTCACCGGCGCCTGCGTGGTCGCTCTGGGCAAGCACCCCTCCGGACTCTTTACCGTCGACGACCGGCTCGCTCAGGAGCTCCAAGCGGCCGGCGAGGCCGCCTGGGACCGGGTCTGGCGCCTGCCCCTGTGGGAGGACTACCAGACGCAACTCGACAGCAATTTCGCGGATATGGCTAATGTCGGCGGACGCGAAGGCGGGGCCATCACCGCCGCCTGTTTCCTCTGGCGCTATGCCAAAAAATACCCTTGGGCGCACCTGGACATCGCCGGTACCGCCTGGCTCAGCGGCAAGGAAAAGGGCGGCACAGGCCGGCCCGTTCCGCTCTTGGTGCAGCTCCTGCTGGAGCGCAGCGGAGCACTCGCCGTGGCCGCTTGATTTGAGATGAGCGGTCAGCGGTTAGTGGTCAGCGGCCAGCTTCAAGGCGGACGGATTACCGCTAGGCAAGCGTCTGCGGCTTCACGACGGCTCGTGAGACACTGATGCACATCTGGCTGACGACTGATCGCTGACTGCTATTTCCAAGCCCCACCACCCACCCGCATTCACAAAACACACACAGGTAACCCATGCTACGCAACTGGTCAGAGGTCTATTCCGTTGGCATCCCCGCGATCGATGAACAACACCAGGGGTTCTTTGCCGCCTCCCACCGCCTCTATGAGCAAATCCTGGACCGCGAGGCCAATCAGGGGGTCGCGGAGGCGATCACCTTCATGCGCGACTATGCCTACAGTCACTTCCAGACCGAAGAGGCCTTCATGCGCGACCATGAGTACCCGGCACTCGCGGCCCACCAGGTGCTCCACGCCGCCTTCTTCGCCCGTCTGGATGCCCTGGCGGAAGACCTGGCGACCATCGGACCCAGCCCCGATCTGGCCGAGCGGGCACTCGACCTCACCCAGGACTGGCTTGTTGACCACATCGCCGACGAGGACGTGCTCTACGCCCTGCACGCCAAGTCGCACCGGGCCAGCCCCACCCGGAACTGACGCCGGGCGCCGCCCGGTCAGCACACCCCCGACACGGCCAGCAAGGCACGCTGCAGCGCATCCGAGTCCAGCAGCACCGCCGCTTGACCCAGATAGCGCAGGGCGACCAGGCTGAAGGGGCGGCTTGGGGCCTCATCCACGTCCGGATCAGGGGTGAGGGACCGCAAGGTGACACACCCCAGACGCGGCAGGAGCGGGCTCGCAAGGGCAAAATACGGCAGGATGGGCGCGCGCCCGTCGGCGCCCGACACAGCACGGCGTAAGGGCACGCCGGGGGACCCACGGCGGGGCCGACACACTGACCCAAATGCACCACCGGCACCCGTCGCCCACGCCAGGGCAGCAGGCCTGCGAGCCAGTCCTGGGCCCCCGGCGTGGGGTGCTCCAGGGCCGCGGCGCGCAGGACCTATTCCACGGCCACGACCGGCGCCATCAGGTCTCATGGGCCATCCGCGGACGCCATCGGGAGCAACAGGACGAGCCGTCCCCGATCCACCCTGTTCACCGTGCCGACGCCGGGGCGAGAGGCCTCGGCTCCTCTTGGTTCGGGGGATCCACCGCCGCCGTGCCGACGGCGCCCGGGCCGCGCTCCCCTTGGTCTTGGACCCGCGCGACCTGCACCAGGGCCTGCTCATCCAGGATCAGGGCGACCCGCCCGTCCCCAGGATGGTGCCGCTGGCCAGTCAGCGCACCGCGGCGAGTTGCGGTCCCAGCAGCTCGACCCTGATACGCGTGCTACCGATCAGTTGGTCCACCTGCAGGGCCAGGCACGCGTCGCCCTCGCGCGTGAGCAACAGTGATAGCCACCGGCGTTGATCCAGGTCAGGCGCCGCCGCGCAATCGAGCAACCGGCCCAGGTAGGCGACCCGGTAGAGGCAACTCTGCGCGGAAAAATTCGGCCTCTGGCCGGCGTAGATGGCAACCAAAGCGTCGCGGGCAATGCGCGCCACGCCCGCGACGCCGGCCTGGGGTAGCGCGTAGACTTGGCCCGTCGTAGATTTGGCCCGCACCGCCCACCAGGAAGGCGGGCAGAAGGAGCGGTGCCGGCAGCAGCCCGTTGCGCCGGTCGCGTGGGCGGGGTCGGCAGGTCCGAGAGCAGCTCCAAGGCATCAGCGGACTCGACCAGCGCAAATGACTCGGGCGCACCGACGGACAGGCCCGGCGTGTCTTGCGCCGCGGCCACTCGCACGGGCAAGGGCTCCAGATCATCGACGGACTCGATCAGGTCGGGGGGCTCGGACGCACTGACCGGCGCGCCCGCCACGCCGGGCACGCAGAGGCGCGGCGGTGCGGGCCAAATAGGAGGCAGGGGCTCCAGCGCTTCCTCGGACTCCACCAGGGACAAAGACGCGGGCGCACTGACCGGGGCGTGCGCCGCGGTGGGCCTCTCGCCAAGCAGTGGTGTTCACGCCGACGCGGCGTCTCCTGATCGATCCCCCCGCCCGCGGCCGGCCACTGCGGCAACTCCAGCGGAACCAGTTCCCAGTCGAGGTCGGCGCTGGATGTAACCGCCGGTGCGAGCGGTGGCCGGGCAGGCAGCGCCGCGCCGTCCCCCGCCGGCCCGCGTTGCCCCTCGGGCCAGTTATGCTAGGGTTCTGAGCGAAAATCTCAGGTGAGACGTGTATAATTCCGCCTACCTTGTTCAGGCCAAGCGTCGCCGCTTCTTTGCAGAACATGGTCTTGCGCGCGTAAACCCACATGGGCCGGCCGGCCTTGGGCAGATTTGTGATCAAGGCCGTCGTGCGCTTAGTCACGGATGTCATCGGCTTTAACGGTGACCTCGGCGTCAAAGGCAAGTGTAGAATTCTCGAGTCCATGGCGACGCGCCAAGCGTTTCTTTGCGATCTCACGCATCG
>JADNEJ010000426.1 GCA_016292295.1 Candidatus Thiodictyon intracellulare | reverse complement strand
GTCGTGATCGCTCAGGTGCATGGTAGTGGCGTGGCGGCGCTTGCCCGCTCTCGCTTAGGAGCTTGTGCCATATTCTGGCACTGCCGTCGAGCTGTGTCGCGTAGGCTTATGATCGTTGACGAGGGCTAAGAACAGGGGGGCTAAACGTCTACGCGTCTTCAATTGTCGACGCTCACGATCGGTTACAGGGATGGGGGCAGCACGCAGTAAGGGCATCGCAGGGAATCAGTAGAATTCTGAAAAAATAATAGCTTACGAAATACTCAAGGAAATGGAATTAGGGTTTCTACCGTGTGGTATTAGTAGTTGATCTGGATCAAGTCTTCGCCGGAAACAGGAGTTGATGGAGTCCGACGCAAGGACGGCGGCAGGGTCGTGGAGGCGGACGTGCAGCCGGTAGCCGATTTTGGCGGCCTTGATCGCGGCTGTCGGCGGCAGCGACAGGTGGCGCTCGGCGAGCGTCGGCAGGTCGAGCCTTCCCGCCCGATCAACCCTGCCGCGCTCGACGATGTCGACAGGGCGGTGCCGCGCCTTGAACATGGGCGCGAAATCTGCGGGCGGACCGCATGGCGGGGCGGTCGCATCAGCATTGCATCCGCGACCATTCACGCCTATTCTGATGTTGCGGTGCAACAATGGCGCCCCGCCTCGCGCACCGGTTACTCGTGCCCGATCAGTTCGTCCACATGGGTGCTGACGCACCGCCCCAGGGCCGACAGGTTGTATCCCCCTTCGAGGAGCGAAACGATTCGCCCATGCGCGTGCTTGACCGCCAGGTTGTGCAGTTCCCGCGTGATCCACGCATAGTCCGCCTCGCGCAGGTTGAAATGCGCCATGTCGTCCTCGGCGTGACCATCGAATCCGGCGGAGACGAAGACCATTTCGGGGGCGAAGGCGTCCAGGCGCGGCAGCCACGCGCTGGTGACCGCGGCACGGAAATCGGTCCCGCTGGTCAGGCGCGGCATGGGCAGTTTGATAATGTTGGGCCCCGCTGTGTCGGACCCGATGCCCGGGTAGAAGGGGTGCTGGAAGCTTGAGCAGAAGAGCACCCGGGGCTCGCCCGTGAAGATGTCCTCGGTGCCGTTGCCGTGGTGGACGTCGAAGTCCACGATGGCGACCCGCTGGAGCCTGTGGTGCTCCAGCGCGTGGGCGGCGGCGACTGCCACGTTGTTGAAGAAGCAGAATCCCGCTGCGCTATCGCGCCCGGCGTGATGGCCCGGCGGGCGCACGCAGCAGAAAGCGGAGTGGTGTTTGCCGCTCATGACCAGGTCGACCGCCAGGATGGCCGCCCCGGCGGAGCGCAGGGCCGCGGGCAGGGTGCCGGCGTTCATGGCCGTGTCGCCGTCCAGCCAGGCCAGCGCGTCGGTGTCCTTAGGTGAGGCCGCGAAAATCCGTGCGATATAGGCTCGGTCATGGACCCGTGCCAATTGGTCCAGGGTGGCCTCCGGGGCGTCATAATGGGTGACCAGCATTTCCATACCGGAGGCGATCATGCGGTCGGAGATCGCATGGAGCCGCTCTGGGCATTCCGGGTGGAAAGCGCCCATTTGGTGTTCCCGGCAGCACTCGTGGGAGATGAAAGCGAGGTTCATGATGGGTCCTTGGTGCTCGACTGCCGTGGGGGCCGCGGCCGATGGATCGGTGATCCCGCGCCAATATTGTTGATGATTGTCCCGTTTGCCGTTAGGCTCGCGCCCGACCGGTACCCTCGAAGCTTAAACCGAATCGTGCCCGGGAGGGCAGTCTCCCCATGCATTTGTCTGACGTAGATCAGTTGTTCACCCCGGGTGCTGTGGCCGTCTTCGGGGCCAGCGACAACGCGGATTCAGTCGGCGGCCAGGTTTATCGCAACCTGCTGGCCGGGACCTTCAAGGGGCACACCTACGCGGTCAACCCGAAGTATGAGAAGGTGGCAGGGCTGCCGTGCTACAAGGACTTGAGCACGCTAGATAAACACATCGACTTGGCCCTCATCGCCGCTCCGGCGAACCAGGTCGTGGGGATTCTGGACCAGTGTGGCGGCTACGGGGTCCAGGTGGCGGTGGTTTACTCCGCCGGATTCGGAGAGCGGGGGGACCTGGGCGCGGCCATGCAGGACCGGCTGGTGGAGGCGGCGCGGCGTAACCGCATCCGCATGCTCGGGCCTAACTGTCACGGCGTGATCCGCCCCCAACATGGACTCAACGCCAGCGCCGGTCACGACATGCCGCGGCGCGGCAACGTCGCCCTAGTGGCCCAGTCGGGGGCGATCTGCAGCGCCATGATCGACTGGTCGGAGCGGCGCCAACTCGGGCTCTCCGCCGTGGTCTCCGTGGGGGCCGCGGCGGACGTGGACTTCGGTGACATCCTCGACTTCCTGGCGCTGGACAGCCATACCCAGTGCATCCTGCTCTACGTGGAGGGCATTCGCAACGCACGGCGCTTCATGAGCGGACTGCGGGCGGTGGCGCGGCTGAAGCCGGTGGTGGTGGTCAAGGCCGGTCGACACGCGGCCGGTACACGCGCTATCCGCTCCCACACCGGGGCCTTCGTCGGTTCGGAGGACGTCTTTCGGGCGGTCACCGAGCGCGCCGGGGTCGTCCAAGTGGCACACTTGGAGGAATTGTTCGCCGCCGCCCAGGTGTTCGGGACCGGGCGCCGCCTGGCCGGGGAGCGGATCGTCATCATTACCAATGGGGGTGGGCCCGGGGTGCTGGCTGCGGACCGTGCCCAGGACCTGGGGCTCACGCTCGCCCCCCTCTCCGAGGTTACCTCCCAAAGCCTGGAAAAGGCCCTGCCGGGCTACTGGTCCAACGGTAACCCGGTGGACATCATCGGCGATGCCTCCCCGGAGCGCTATCGGGTCGCACTCGACGCCTGTCTTGCCGATCACGAGGTCGATGGGGTGCTGGTCATCTTTGCCCCCCTGGGCTTCGGCGAGCCGACGCTCACCGCGGAGCAGGTGATCGAGGCGATGAAAAAGAACAAGAAGCCGGTGATCGTCTCCTGGATGGGTGGCAACCGAGTGGCCGAGGCGCAGGCTCTGTTCGCCGAATACCATGTCCCGCACTTCGAGAGCCCGGAGACGGCCATCGAGGCCTTCTCCTTCCTCGCCCGCCACCTGCGCAACCAGCAACTCCTGATGCAGTCCCCGGGGCCGCTCTCTCACCAGGAGCCCCAGGACGTGGAGGGCGCGCGCCTGATCATCGAAGGGGTGATGTCCGAGGGGCGCAAACTCCTGGGGATCATCGAGGCCAAGGCAGTGCTTGCCGCCTTCCGCATCCCCACCATGCAGGCGGTGCGGGCCAACAGCGCCAATGAGGCCCTGATGGCGGCGGAGGTCCTGGGGTTTCCTGTGGTCGTCAAGGTCAACTCCCCGGACCTGGAGAACAAGTCGGACGTGGATGGGGTCGTGCTCAATGTCGCCGACGCCCAGTCGGTGCGCCGCTCCTACACCGAAATCGTCGAACGTGCTAAGCGCCTGCGTCCGGACATCCGCGTCGATGGGGTGACCGTCGAGCGCATGGTCTCCAAGCACGCGGCCCGGGAACTTGCGATCGGGGTGAAGCGCGATTCCATCTTCGGTCCCGTCATCAGCTTCGGGCCCGGCGGCACCGATGTCGACATGCTGGAAGACCGCGCACTGTGCTTGCCGCCGCTCAATGCCTTCATCACGCAGCGGATGATCGAGCACACCCGGGTGGCGCGGATGATGGAGGCGCGCCAACAGATCCCGTCCATGAACAAGGTGGCCCTGACGCGCATCCTGCAGCGCGTCTCCGAGATGGTCTGCGAGTTGCCCGAGATCCTCTCTATGGAGATCAATCCATTGATCGGAAATGACAAGGAGGTGCTCGCTGTGGATGCCCGGATTCAGGTCCATTACCGCCCGCCGCAGCAGACCACCTACGGTCACATGGCCATCCACCCCTACCCGGTCAGCCTCCTGGAGCGGGTCCAGCTGCCGGACGGCAAGGATCTGGTGATCCGCCCGATTCGCCCGGAAGACGCGAACATGACCCAAGAGTTCGTCCGCGGGCTGTCCGAGCAGACCAAATATTTCCGCTTCATGCAGGCGATCCAGGAACTGACCCCGGAGATGCTGGTGCGCTTCACCCACATCGATTATGACAGGGAGATGGCTCTGATCGGCGTGATCAAACACGATGGCGAAGAGGCGGCGGTAGGGATCTCCCGCTACAACTCGCGTCCAGGGGGCGAGGCCTGCGAATTTGCCGTCGTGGTCTCCGACACCTGGCGTAACCTGGGGATCGGTGCGCGGCTTATGCGCTCACTGATGGCCAATGCGCGGCGGCGCGGCTTCCGCGTCATGGAGGGAGGGGTCCTCACCGCCAACACCCGCATGTTGGCACTGATGAAGTCCCTGGGCTTCCGCATCGACGCCGACCTCGAAGACCCGGCGGTCAAGTTGGTCACCAAGGTGCTTTGAAATCTGGGAGCGCCGGCGGGGTCGGTGCCGACGCGCCGAGTTCGCGCTCGGCGCTCCCGGATCAGTTTCTTGCCGGCCGCGCCCCATGCAGTTGCGCCGCCTGGAGGGTGTTTTCCAGCAGGCAGGCGATGGTCATGGGGCCGACACCACCCGGCACTGGCGTGATCCAGGCGGCGCGCTCGGCGCAGGCCGTGTAGTCCAGGTCACCGACCAGGGTGCCGTCGGGGTTGTGGTTGATGCCGACATCGATGACCAGCGCCCCGGGCTTGATCCAGTCCCCAGGGACGAAGCGTGCGCGCCCCATCGCCGCTACCAGCACGTCGGCCCCGCGCACCTTGCCGGCCAGGTCACGGGTGCGGCTGTGGCAGACCGTGATGGTGCAGCGCGCCGCTAGCAGTTCCAGTGCCATGGGTCGGCCGACGATGTTGGATTGGCCGATGATCACCGCGTCCAGCCCGGCGAGGTCGGCACCGGTACGCCCCAGGAGCGTCATAACGCCCTTGGGGGTGCAGGGCCGTAGCAGCGGCATGCGCAGGGCCAGGCGGCCCAGGTTGTAGGGGTGGAAACCGTCCACGTCCTTGGTCGGCAGGATGCGCTCGGTGATCGCCTCCGCGTCCATGTGCCCGGGCAGGGGCAATTGCACCAGGATGGCGTCGATGCGGGGGTCCGCGTTCAGTCGGTCGATCAGCCCCTCCAGTTCGGCCTGGCTCGCGTCGGCGGGCAGCGCGTGCTGTTCAGAGATGAATCCCACCTCGGCGCAGGCCTTGCGCTTGTTGCGCACGTAGACCTGGGAGGCCGGATGTTCCCCCACCAGGATCACCACCAACCCCGGTGCACGCCCGCCCGCGGCCAGTCCGGCCGCCACCTGGACCCGGATCTGCGCGCGGATCTCCGTCGCTACCGCCTTGCCGTCGAGAATCTGTGCGCTCATCACCATTTTGCCTCACTGCTAACCAGACGTGCATGATAGCGCACCCACGGGCGGTCCAGGCTGCCGCGGCCGGGGGCGCGCAGGTCCCCGTCGGCGGGCTGGCGACTCCTGCCGACAAGCACCGGATTGACTAGGCCCGGGCGTGGGGGTAAACTTCCGCGTCTTCCAATTTGGAGTTGCTTCCGAATCCGGGGTATAGCGCAGCTTGGTAGCGCGCCTGCTTTGGGAGCAGGATGTCGGGGGTTCGAATCCCTCTACCCCGACCAAAGGCCTCTTCGGAGCGGGTCCCGTCGCCGGCCAGGGTGCGTGAGGGACGCACTTAAGGCGCGGACGGCGCGCGTTCAGCGGTCATGGCCAGCACTGCTTTTAGGCGCCCGTAGCTCAGTTGGATAGAGCAACGGCCTTCTAAGCCGTGGGTCGCAGGTTCGAGTCCTGCCGGGCGCGCCAAGTTTACCGCCCACGTTGGCCGGCCGATCGTCTAGAATGCGGCCGTAATCGAGTAAATGGTGGACGTAGCTCAGTTGGTAGAGCGCGGGATTGTGATTCCCGTGGTCGTGGGTTCGATCCCCATCGTCCACCCCATTTCACATAATGCAGGCCGGCGCGGCGGCGGTTGACAAACCTGTCGGAAGCCATAAACTAACCGGCTTAATTCTTTCGGGTCGTTAGCTCAGTTGGTAGAGCAGTGGACTCTTAATCCATCGGTCGTAGGTTCGAATCCTACACGACCCATCAAGTAAACAATAGCGTAGCTTTACGGCTAGGCCTTTTTTATTGATCTATTGAAAATACTCCTGAAAACTCACCGTGTCGCCGGGGCCTTGCTCGGCAACACGCCGGGGCCTTGCTCGGCAACACGTTGTATACCCGAAGCGAAGCATTGCCATTGAGCGATGACCAGAGGCCGCGAGCTTATCGCCGGCCGCGTCGCTCACTCCCTTGCGCTTGAGATCGTGGACGGTGAACCTAAAAGGAGCACAGTAGGTGCCTGCCGTGGGCCGTTCCTGGCCCGCGGCCGGGTACACGCTGAGGCGAAGTTCCGGCTGTGCCGGGGCCGGCAAACCCGGCGACGGGTGCAATGCGCAGGGGCATGCAGCAGCATGCGGCGGACGACTGGTAATGGCCTCGGTATGCTGACGAGGATCAGCCAGGCGCACGAA
>JADNEJ010000474.1 GCA_016292295.1 Candidatus Thiodictyon intracellulare | reverse complement strand
CGCGTGCCACGGCCACTGGCGGGTGCCGCCTGGCCGCGACGAGCGGCCGCCGCAATCCCCTGCTCAGCGCACGCGTCGGCACTGACCCGTGGCGTCACGCGCGGGGCCGGTCTTGATCACAAATCCGCCCAAGGCCGATCGGCCCATGTGGGTTTGTGCGCGCAAGACCATGTTCTGCAATGAAATTACGACGCCGGGACTGAACAAGGTGGGCGGAATTATGATCAAGGCCGTTCGACCATATCGTGGCCCTGACGATCAGGGAGTTCCTCGTACTGTTCAAGGACAAGCGCAGCCATATGGTGGTGGTCATCCCGCCGCTCATCCAATTGCTGGTGTTTAGTTATGCCGCGTCCTTCGATCTCAATCCCGTGCCCTATGCCGTTTATGATCGGGATCAGGGTTATGCGGCGCGCGACCTGCTCGCGCGCTTTGCCGGCTAGCCCACCTTCGAGCTAGCCGAGTACCTCAGCCGCCAGGGCGAGATTGCCGGGCTGATCGACGCCCGCAAGGTGATGCTGGTGGTGCAGCTGGGTCCGCGCTTCACCGCGGACCTGGCCAGTGGACGTACGGCGCCGGTGCAGGTGTTGATCGACGGGCGCAATTCCAACAGCGCTCAGGTGGCACTCAACGACGTGAACCAGATCGTCAACTAGTTCAATCAGAACTGGATGGTCGCCCACGGGCTTGCCGGCTCCCCGTGCGCCTGGTACCGCGTGCCTGGTACAACCCTAACCTGGAGAACCGCTGGTTCTTCGTCTCCGGGCTCGTGAGTCTGCTGACCCTGGTGGTAACCATGATGGTGCCGGCTCTGTCGGTGGCGTGGGAGCGCGAGCAGGGCACCTTCGATCAACTGCTGGTGACGCCGCCACGGCCCCTGGAGATCCTGATCGGCAAGGCCATGTCGGGGCTCGTGATCGGGGTCTTCGAGGCGCCGCTGGTCGTCCTGCTCGCGGTCTACTGGTTCGGGGTACCGTTCCAGGGCGAGCTCTGGGTGCTTTACCTGGGGATCGGGCTCTTCGTGCTGGCCGCGGTCGGGGTAGGGCTCGCGATCTCCTCGCTCGCACTCATCCTGCAGCAGGCCCTGCTCGGGGCCTTTATGTTCATGGTCCCGGCGGTGGTCCTGTCCGGGTTCGCGACCTCGATCGCCAATATGACCCCGACGGTCTAGGCACGGACCCTGGTCGATTCGCTGCGCTACTACCTGGTGATCCTGCGCGGGGTCTTTCTGGAGGGTGCCGGATTCGACCTGCTGCGCCATCAGATGTGGCCCCTGGCCCTGATCGCGCTCGCTATCCTGGGGGCGGCGGGGTGGCTCTTTCGGCATCGGATGAGGTAGGGCTCTGTTAGAATCGGCATCCTGTCCCCTGCTCAGGAAGTCCCGTGCGACCATGACCGTCCGTACCCGTTTCGCCCCGTCCCCCACCGGCTATCTGCACGTCGGCGGCGCCCGTACCGCGCTCTTCTGCTATCTGCATGCCCACAAGCATGGGGGGCGGTTCGTGCTGCGCATTGAGGACACGGACCTGGAGCGCTCCAGCGCCGAGTCCGTGAACGCCATCCTGGAGGGCATGACCTGGCTGGGCCTGGACTACGATGAGGGACCCTTTTATCAGACTGAGCGCTTCGACCGGTATAACGCCTTGATCCTGGATATGTTGTCGCGCGATCTCGCCTACCGTTGTGACTGTCCCAAGGAGCGTCTAGACGAGCTGCGCGAGCAGCAGATGGCAGCAAAGCTCAAGCCCCGCTATGACGGGCATTGCCGTGAGCGCACCATCGACCCCACCGCCCCCCATGTGATCCGCTTCCGCAACCCGCTCGAGGGTGCAGTGGTAATGGATGACCTGATCCGCGGCCGGATGGTCTTCAGCAACACCGAGCTCGATGACCTGATCATCCGCCGCACCGACGGCTCGCCCACCTACAACCTCGCGGTGGTGGTGGACGATGCCGACATGGCCATCACTCACGTCATCCGCGGGGACGACCATATCAACAACACCCCGCGTCAGATCAACATCCTGCGCGCATTGGGCGTGGAACCGCCGCAGTACGCCCATGTCCCCATGATCCTGGGCGACGACGGAGCGCGGCTGTCCAAGCGCCACGGGGCGGTCAGCGTCATCTCCTATCGTGACGCGGGCTACCTGCCAGAGGCCCTGCTCAACTACCTGGTGCGTCTGGGCTGGTCACACGGCGACCAGGAGATCTTCACACTGGATGAGATGATCGCCCTGTTCGATATCACGGACGTGAATAAGGCCGCCTCCAGCTTCAACACCGACAAGCTCGATTGGCTCAATCAGGAATATCTCAAGACCGCGGACCCGGCGCGGGTCGCCAACTTGCTGCGCACCCACCTGGGCGCGCTGGGCATCGACCCCACGCAGGGACCGGACCCGGAACTGGTCGTCGCGGCCCAAGCGGCCCGCGCCAAGACCCTGGTGGAATTGGCCGCGATCAGCGCCTTCTGTTATCAGGACTTCGTCGACTACGACCCGGACGCGGCCAAGAAGCACCTGCGCCCGGTGGCCCGTGAGGCCTTGACCCGCCTGCGGGCGGCCTTCGAGATGATGGCGCTGGAGGATTGGACCCCGGAACCCCTGCACCGGGCGGTGGAGCGGGTGGCGGAGGAGTTGGACGAGAAGCTCAGCAAGGTGGCCCAGCCGCTGCGAGTGGCGATCGTCGGGCGGGCCGCCTCGCCGGGGATCGACGTCACCGTGCAACTGGTGGGCAAGGAGGCGACGCTGCGCCGCCTCGACCGCGCGCTGGCCTTCATCGCCCAGCGCGAGGGGCGGGCCGAAGCATGACCCTAGGGTGCCGGGCCTGGGAGCGCTGCTGTTGTAGGATGGGCAGAGCGCAGCGATGCCCATCCTAAGACTCTGGCAGGCCGTGGTTCGGCCGATCCGTTATCATGAAAGGTTGAGCACCACCAGAGACTAAGATGACGTGAACCAGCTCCATGAACGACGCGATCAAGCAGTTGGCAGTCCGGCCGAGCGCCGTATCCGGCGCATGCAGGCGGGCCTGTGCCTGTTGTCGGTCTTGAGCGGTTGTGCCTCGCTTGCGTCTTTCGGCGGCGGCGCCAAGACCGCCTCGGCGCCCGCCATCGCGGTGGCCAAGGGTGCCCAGACGGGTAAGCCGACGCTGGCGTCAATACCGGCGCCGGTTCAGGTCCAGGATGCCCCCAAGGCCTCAGGCCCAGCCCCAACCCCGGGCCTAGCCACGCCGCCTGAGCCCCAGTGGCGCACCACGGGCGAGGTCCTGGGCCTGAACCCACCGGCGCAGCAACCGGTCGCGGTGGGGCAGGAGAGTCCGGCCTTCACCCCCTTCAGTCCAGATCTGCCGGATTTACGCCGGGAAGTCGCCCTGATTTGCGGCTCCGCCCGTCTCGGCAAGCAAAAGGACTATCTGGCGCTCCTGGTGACCGACCTCTTCCTCTCCAACGCAGACCCGGCCTTTGCCAGCGAGACCCTGATCCAGGGCGATTGCGGCTCGCTCGCCGAGGTGGTGCGCGAACTGGTCGCACAGGGCGGCAACGAGGTGGTGTCGGCAGTGGTCAATCGCGCCCTGTTCCTGGACGGCCCGCGGGCCGAGGGGACCATCCGGGCGGCCGCCTCCAGCGGCCTGAATCGGGACCTGGTGTCGCCGCTCCAGCGCTCCGAACCTACCGGCGACGCCGGGTCCCTGGCCTACGCCATGGTCTATTTTCCCTCGCACGGGGCCGAGTTCGGGGTCGCAACCGCGACCGCCATCAACACCCTCTACAGCAATGCCACGCCGGGTTACGGGGTCTATACCTTCGTCCTCTTGGGCGCCAGCTTCGATCCCGCCAAGTACGCCGATCGCGCTCGCTATGCGGAGTTGCTGCGGATGATCGAGACCTATGTCCTGGCGAGCGACCAGGGCGCCCACGGACCTCGCGCCGAGGCCCATGCCTTTCTGATCGCCATCCGGCCGGACCGCAAAGGGGCCAAGTTGAGCGAGCAGACCGGGCCCGAGTTCTCCGCGGCCATCCGCCAGGACCTGATCCAATACCTCAGGCGGAGCAATCAACCCGACCTGGCCCGGCGCCTGGAGACGCTGCCCGGACCTTTCCTGATCTCCGGCCTGGAGCCGCGTCTGCTGCCCACCAGCCAAGCCGCCCCGCGCCTGGTGAGCGACCTCTCGGGCCTGAGCCCCGAATACCTCTATGCCGTGGTCGATGCCTATGATCGGCCCATCCCGGCCGAACAGCAGGGCCGTCCGGAGGGACTCGCGGCCATCCGCGAGCGCCTGCTCGGGCTCTTCAGCCGCCAAGTCGCGACCGAAGACCTGAGCCCGGCGCTCAAGGATGTCTGGGTCTTTCGCCTCGGCGCTCCCTCCGCCCCCAAGCCCAAGGACACCACGGCGCAGACCGCAGCCGGGTCAACTCCGGGCGAGTCTGCGTCCCCCAACCAGTCCGCGGCCCAATCCGGGACCCAGGCCGCCGCTCCCACCCCCGCAGTGCGCAAGAGCGCCCCCAAAAAGGCAGTCCGCCGTTCATGACCATCACCAGTATCTCAACCCTGCTCCGTTACCTGCTCGGCATCTTTCTGCTTCAGGGGGTGAGCGGGCTCCTGGTCTATACGGCGCTGCGTACGGATTGGCAGACCACCTGGCCGCTCTTCGCCATCGTCGGTGTTGCCGTGGGCACCATGGCCGCCTTCTGGTTCAGCACCATCGCCGGTGCCGGCCGGCACCACGTAATCGCCCGCGCCGCCGAGCGCTTCTCCAAAGAGCGCGAGCAGCTGCGCCTCAAGGCCGAGCAACAGCGGATCAAGGAGGTCCGCAGCAGCCTCAAGGCGGCGCGAGGCCTGGGCGCGGGCATGAGCCTGAAGTCCGCGGTGGTGGTTGGCGGTGCCGTGAGCCTGGGGTTGACGATGATGCTCACTCAGTTCATCACGCTCGGGTTGCTGACCATCGCCTCCGCCGGAGGCGCGGTCCTGGGCTACTGCGTGCGAGTCCGCCAGGAGAGGCTGATCGCCAAGCGTGAACTGCTGGGCGAGGAGCGGGCGATGCGCCTCATCGAGGTCCAGGATGCGGTCCCGACCATCACAAGCCGCTGGCGCAAACCGCGCTCGCGGCCCGACGCCCCGGCCGATCTGATGGGTTGACCGGTCGTAAAGGAGCCGGGGCGGCCCGCCCCGGCGGTGTTGATCCTGGAAGAAGCATTTGTTTCACGCAAAGACGCAAAGTTCTTCGATGCGATATTTCTGTCGCATGGGGCCTTGATCATAATTCCGCCCACCTTGTTCAGTCCCGGCGTCGCTGCTCCCTTGCAGAACATGGTTTTGTGCGCGCAAACCCACATGGGCCGGTCGGCCTTTGGCGGATTTGTGATCAAGGCCGTCGCACGGTTCACCTGCTGAGTGACGGGATCATCGCTTGCAATCCTCTATTTTTCTAGGCGTTCTTGGCGTGAGCAATTGCCGATTCCAGGTTGATGCAAAGTCGTCGGGAAATCCCCTATTCTGTCGGTCAGTTCACTGCACACCAATCGGCCTGCACCAGATTACGCACCCGGTGCTCGAACACCAGTCCGGCCTCGAACAGGCCCTTGCCCAGCAGGCCGCGGTACTTGGCGCTATAGCCGCTGGCGCGAAGCTGCGCCAAGGCCGGGTTGGCGGCGCCGTCCCGGGCTGGCTCCCAGGCGCCTTCATTCTCGACTGACTCCGGCGCCGCCGGCGAGCGCTGGGCCTGGCGAGGTTGCAGCTTGATCTCGATGACATAGATATAGTCGGCCAGCTTGACGGCCAGACCTACCTGGCCCTGGTTGCTGACATCATCGAGAATGATCTTCGCGTTGAGGCTGGCGAAGAAGGCATAGAGCACACTGGCGTAATAGCCCTCGGCCGCGGGCAGGTCGTTGCCGGTAAAGTTGCGCCAGAGGATGCCGGCGAACAGTCGTCGGATGGCGGCGAACAAGTCGGCGACGTCACCTTGCGTCAAGGGGTCGTAGATGGCTTTTTGCTAATTCAGGCGTTCGCTCGGCAGGCGGGCCGTATAGGCGTCGACCAAGTGATTGGCGAGCGCCTAGCGTACCTCCTGGTTGGGGATCCGCAGTGCGAACAGCCATTGGTCGAAGGTCTGGCGAGCCTGGTTGATGGTCAGATAGCCGGTCTGAAACAGCAGCGTCACCGGGTCGGCCTTGATCACAAATCCGCCCAAGGCCGGCCGGCCCATGTGGGTTTGCGGGCGCAAGACCATGTTCTGCAAAGGAGTGGCGACGCCGGAACTGAACAAAGTGGGCGAAATTATGATCAAGGCCACCGGGTCGATCCGATCGATGTCGAACGAGTCCAGGATCTCCTCGCTGGCCTCGATCCCCTCGAGCGCGGGCAGGAAGGTCTGCCTGCGCTTCAACAGCTTGAGTAGAAAGCTAGAACTGCCGGTCTTGAACCAGTAGTTGCGGTACACCTGGCCATTACGAATGAACAGGAGAATATACTCAGCTAATGCCAAATTTTCGGTTTCCTCCCCGACCGGTTATTTCAAAGTTCTCCGTCAGCAAGGAGCGCAAGTCGCCCTGGTAC